>JAAZYJ010000419.1 GCA_014239715.1 Flavobacteriales bacterium | reverse complement strand
TAATCATGTTAGTTGCTGCTTATTTGCAAAGAGGGGCATTTGTGGCTTCCATAAGAACAGAATACACAACAGTCTCCTTCTTTGGGGTGAAAAGTCGAATCGCAATTAGGACAAGTATAGCTAATTAAACAGTAGGTTGTTGGCAGCTCTTCTGTATGTTCAGCTCCACATAACGGACAGGTAATATCAGAGAATGTGGAAATTTCTGAAAGCGCACCTGCATCATTCGTTTTTTGCCCGCAACCCACAAACTGCAGCATCAAAACTAGAAATAGAAAACGCTTAATCATTCATTAAAGATAATACGCCAAGTTAACAGGAAAAGGTCATGTCGTAATTTTAGTCTCAATTACTTGAAGTACTTCCTTGGTTGAATTGTCAATAACGTATGAAACAATGTACATGTGGTCTTCATGCCATTCCGCCGGCATCGGGCTTGATGATATTACAAATTGCTTAATGTCGCCGGCATTCGTTGATCCGGTGATTGGGTCGCCCCAGATGCTCCCTGATAGTGGAGAGCCGCCTTCAATTACACCATAATGACCAAAAAGATCTCGTACTACATGACGATGAATGTAGTTGGAATAAGTGTCGTCTGATGCACCGGTATAATCGGGATGCTTGAGGGGATAAACCAATTGATAATCTGTTATAGAATCTTCAACCAGACAGCTGACAATATTATACGAGCCGGCTACTGTATTGAGTAGTTCAACTTCTACTTTTGCACAGACCGTTCGATCAGCCAGCATATTGCCACTGCATTTGATGGTAAAATCTGCCAACTGCCCCATCCGGTTTGGAACTTCAGTAGACAATTGATTGGTGTTGAAAAAATAGAAAGGTGGCGATGACTGCTCTCGGTTGATCATTAACCGTGGCAAGCTGGAGGGCATATTGAATTCGCTGAAAAGTTGTTCGGCCTCTTCGATGCGCCAGTCTGTTTCATATTTCCCTGTTCCCGTTTGTACCACGTTGAACGAGGTGTTGGGATGAATTGAAAGAACGATCAGCGTGTCGCCGTGTACGTCGTGGAGCTGATCCAGCTCGTAAGCAGCTTCAGGGCAATTGCCACACAGGTGCCCGGTAAAATCTTCGACGAGAACATTCCTGCTGTTCGATGTCGATGCGGAAAAGGTAAATACAGTGTCACAGCTCTCATTCACAACCACTGTTCCAATATTCGGATATTCCACTTTGTCACATGAGAAAACAAATGCGAGGGCGAGACTAAAAATTGAGATCAGTGCTTTTTTCATCGTTCTTTATTTCTAAAAACTTGTGGTAAAAGTAAGCGTTAAACCATTGGATGCCGGAACCTGTCTACACACGCCACCAACACAAAATAATCCCGCTCTTTGCTTTCCGTAACCAACAGAAAGTCGATGAGCATCTTTCACGAATCCAATTGTTCCATAAATATAATGTACTCTATTCTCACTTACAGGATTTCCATAGTTGTATTGATCCAGCAATCCAACAAACCAATGCGGAGAGTACGAATATTCTAGGAGAGCTGTAGCCCAGTTACCCAGGTGCTGCTCCGTAGACAAGTGCTGTAACTCCACCCTGATGTTGTGTTTTTTCTTGAATCTTTTAGAAAGATCGATAACGTGTATCTGTGCCAGTATGTTTCCACGAACTCCTTTATTGTCATTGTCAAAAGCTCCTTGATTGATGTCGTTGTTGTAAAAGAAATTAAAGTAAGTATAGGTCGCTCTGAATGTCTTGCTGAATTTCTTTTTGATCTCAAAGTTGAAATCCTGAAAATATTTTTCTTTTCCGGGGAGGAAGAAATTATTGTTCACATAACCTTCTCTGGTGCTTGTTATAGCGTCAATGTCTTCATTGATGTTTGTAGTGTCCAGGCCGAAAACCGTTGCAAAATTAGCAGTCAGCAGTATACCGTATTTCCCGCCAAGTTTACTTCGCTTAGGAACTTTGTAACTTATTTCTCCTTGGTAAGCCACTTCTCCCCAAGG
>JAAZYJ010000417.1 GCA_014239715.1 Flavobacteriales bacterium | reverse complement strand
GAGAGTCCGATCATAGATTGTTCGGCTTCAATTGGCTTGATAAATTTGGATTTTGACTATATGGAAAATGGTGAGGGGCTTGACGACAATTTCACTTTGTGGTACAGAGACGGAACGATTGGAGGTTGGATACAGCTTGATCCAATGGCAAAAACACCATTAACATGCGCACCTCAGGGCCAATGGACGGCATATTCGATCGCTCTTCCTGCGACTTCTTCGGGGAATAGCGATGTGCAGTTTGGTTTTGGTTGGACGAATGATGGGGATGGAATTGCTTCCGATCCTTCTTGTGCATTGGATGACTGCAGCCTTACGTTGGTTGCAGCTTCACCGCCCGTTGCCTCATTTAGCTGCACTGACTCTACGCTTTGTATAGGAGACTGCATTGATTTTACGGACCTGAGCACATCCACAGCTGCAGGCGGAATAACGGCCTGGGCCTGGGATTTTGGCAATACTATTACATCTACGTTGCCAAACCCCACGGGAATCTGCTATACAACTGCCGGAAATTATACGGTTACGTTAACGGTAACGGATGCTGATGGAACAGATACTGAGATACTGGTCGATCTTATTTCAGTAGTTGATTGTTCACCACCCGTCCCATCATTCAGCTGCACTGATTCAACTCTATGTGAAGGTGATTGCATTGATTTTACGGATCTGAGCACGTCTGTGACCGGTAGTGGAATCACTTCCTGGGCCTGGGACTTCGGCAACAGCGTTACCTCAACGTTGCCAAATCCCACTGGAATCTGTTACTCTTCAGCAGGTGATTACACTGTAACCCTTACTGTTACTGATTCAAATGGTGTTGATACCGACCTTCAGGTTGATTTTATATCAGTGATCAATTGTAACCCTTTAACGGCCTCATTTGCTGTTAATAATGATACAGTTTGCGAGGGTGGCTGTGTCACTTTTTCTGACTCCAGCAGTACAGGAGAGCTGGGTGGAATTATTAGCTGGGAATGGAGCTTCACAGGAGGAGATCCATCAAGCTTTTCCGGACAAACACCTCCACGGGTATGCTACAACGATGCAGGGGCGTTCAGTGTGCAATTGATCGTTTCGGATTCAAGCTCCAGCGACACACTTGCAGTTTCCTCTATGGTTATGGTTAATGCACCGGTAACTCTGGCGGTGACGAATGATACTTCAATTACCATAGGTGCTAACGTTATATTAGCTGCTGCAGGTGGTTTCACAGGCTATTTCTGGTCTCCTGATGATTCACTAAGCTGTGTCGCCTGTCAAAGTACTTTGGCCTCTCCAATAATGACAACGACCTACACTGTGGTGGCTGCAGACACGAACGGGTGCATATCCTCTTCAACAGTAACCGTTACGGTTGATGCGATAGGTTTCGCGGATACGCTTTTTATACCCAATGTTTTTAGTCCTAATGGCGACGGTGCGAATGACCTTTTTCTAATTACTACCGGGTCAGAATACAGTCTGAATATTTTCAACCGATTGGGTGAAGTAGTTTATACCTCAGATTACAGACAATTTTGGGATGGCCGAACAGATGCAGGAGAATTATCCCCTGAAGGAACATACTATTATTTGCTTGTTCTAGAGAACGGAGAAGTACGCAAAGGTCATTTAACCTTGGTGCGTTGAACAATTTGCAATTTACTCTAGTCTTGCTTCCAACTGTTTGATCTTCCTGGAGTATAGGGAACTCCATACTGAGACATTTTCTCTTCGATAGAAGCTACTTTCGCTACCATTTCGTTAAGTTTTTTCATAATGGGTTCAAACTCTTCTTTGGCTATTTGGTATCCCTGTTTTTGTGTTGTTGTGGGAGATGTGGTTGTGTGCCACAACTGGTAAACGGCAGTTCCTATCCGAGAAGAAATACTTGGGTATGTTTCGAATTCTCTTCTGGATCGACTACTGTTCCCATGCAATTTAAGCTGTATGGAAAGCATTTCACCTTCTAGGCTTTTGGTTTCAGCGAACAGCTCGATAGGCACACTAGGATAATGCTGAATAGCTGATTTCAGGTATTTGATCTTGTTGTTTGTTTCTGATAGTATTGATGATGCTCCACTTACTCTTCGTCTCAATTCAGCAAGCTGATTTTGAAATTCCAGTAAAGCGGCTTTGTCTTTTGCGAGAAGCGTCTGATTATTCAACGGTTTAATGGTAAACCGAACAGCTTCGTGCAACAAGTTAATTTTGCCATTAACCGATTCGTAAAGTTCCACTGTGTATGTCCCTGGAAGGGCTAGCGGACCTTCGTCGGCCATGCTATACCTTCCAGTTTTACCTTTGGATAATTTAATCGGTGAAGTCGTGGATAACCTAAAATTCCAGCTTATTCTGTTGATGCCGGATTTGGGTCCTGTTTTTATTTTTCTGACCGATTCGCCTTTTTCGTTTTTGATAATGAAAAGTAAGTAGGGTTTCTCCTCATTATCTTCAGTCAGGATTTCTTCCATAGTTGGGTAAAAAACATCTTTTCCTGCTTTAGCCAACTCTTTCTCCTTTGCTTGCCGAATTTCTTTCAGACTCTTTAATTTATCTTTCACGTAATACGTAAATGTTACACCAAATTCAGGGTTGGGAGCTGTGTAATAGCTTTCACCTTTGGCAGACTTGCCACGCAGACCAATTGGGTTGGAAGGGACAAACATAAGGCCATCTTTTATTTTGAAAATGTGTGATTTTTTCTTCAACAGTTCCGGAGTAATTTCGCGAAGAGGCGCATAATTATCTAAAACGTAAAATCCCCGTCCGAATGATGCTACAATCAGATCATTCTCTCTTTCCTGGATTGCCAGATCTCTGGCTGCAATTGTCGGGATTCCACTTTTGAGCTGTATCCATTCTTTTCCTTTGTCTACTGTAAAGAAAACACCGAATTCTGTGCCGGCAAAAAGAAGGTTTTCGTTGTCATGGTCCTCAGCAATACTATAAACAGACCCTCGTGTAGGTAAGTTTGCTGCGATAGATGTCCATGTCTTTCCATTGTTGTTTGATCTATAAATATAGGGAGTGAAATCACCATTCTTATGATTGTTAAACGCGGCATATACCGTATTTTCATTGTGCTTAGACGCAACTATGGCATTGACGTAGGTCTTGTCTGGCACGCCTTCAATGCCATCGATCTTGGTCCAGTTTTGGCCTCCGTCCAAGGTCGTATGTATCAATCCGTCATCAGTACCTGCATAAAGCAGATTTTCTTTCAGTGGTGATTCGTCAAACGCCACAATATTGCCATAAATAGTAGTTGATTTATTTTTCATCACGGCGTCCATTCCCCAAACTCTCCCCATTACCTTAAGTTTGTTCCTGTCTATCTGCCGCGACAGATCTCCGCTTATGGTTGTCCAGGTATTCCCTCTATCATCACTT
>JAAZYJ010000410.1 GCA_014239715.1 Flavobacteriales bacterium | reverse complement strand
TGTTAGTCAAGGCAGTTTTTCCAACCCGACAGGTTCCATCGGTATATTGGATCTATATCCTACCAACCCTACATCAGAAGGCGGGAACAATCAATCCGGATTCTATGTTGATGATGTAAGTTTTGATCACATTCCTGCATCATTGCCTCCTGTAAATGGCGGGGTTACTTTCGTTAACGCAATAAGCGGGATACTGGGCCAGTCTTTAGATGTTAGTGGTACAGTTAGAAACTTAGGTTCGGACCCGATCACTTCTTTCGATGTGGAATACGATTATAATGGGATACAAGTTCAAGAAAGTGTTGGACCGATAACTTTAGCGTCATTGGCCACGTACGATCATGATTTTGCTACGGCGGTTACATTAGTCGCAGGAGCTAATCCCCTGTCAATTACAGTGTCGAATGTAAATGGTGCTGGCCCGGACGCTGACGCTTCAGATGATGTTAAAACGATAACGGTTGATGATCCTGTAGTTCCGGGTGCAGGTAAGCTGGTTATAGGCGAAGAAGGCACTGGAACTTGGTGTGGCTGGTGCCCGAGAGGAGCAGTTGCCATGGAAGAAATGGCTACTAAATACGATGGTTTCTGGCAAGGAATAGCTGTTCATAATGGCGATCCTATGACTGTTGCAGCCTATGATGCAGCAATGCCAATTTCAGGTTATCCAAGTGCAATAGTAGATCGTGGAACTGATATCGACCCATCAGCAATGGAAATTGACTTTCTTCAAAGAATATTGATCGATCCTAAGGCGACCATGACCACAGGGGCTATCTTCAATGCGACTACTGGAGTATTGAATGTTTCTCTTACTGTTGATTGGGCAGCTGCTGCGACAGGCTCATACAAGATTGCCTGTGTATTGGTAGAAGACGGTGTAACCGGAACAGGATCCGGATACGCGCAATCCAATTACTATAGCTTCTCGTCCAATGACATACCTCTTGTCGGTGCGGGACATGATTGGCAAGCAGCATCGAACCCAATTTCTGCATCCTTAATGACCTATGATCATGTTGCCAGAGCAATCTGTCCTAGCTTTGCAGGATACGCTGGATTTCCGGGCTCAATGGCGGCTTCTGACCAGCATATATTTAACTTTGAGTTTACATTGGATCCTTCGTGGGACGATACCAAGATGCATATTGTTGGTTTGCTGATCGACCCAACAGGAACAATGGATAATGGTTCTACTTCCTCTATAGCGGATGCGATTACAGCTGGGTTTGTGTCAGGAGATGTTGTTTCTTGTGGTGCACCAACAGTGATTAACGGGATTTCATCGATTAAAACATTTGAAATTTTCCCAAACCCTGCCAGCACGAACCTCACTCTTAAGATCGGGTTGGAAGATGCGAACAATGTGATTGTAGATATATTTGATATCTCAGGTAAAACAGTTGCTACTCAGTCTTATGATCAATTGGATGGGACGCATTTCTTAGATATGGATATCAGTAGCTTCGCATCGGGTATGTATACGGTAAATGTACAGGCTGGTGAATTTATTACTACGCGGTCACTGATCGTAGAATAATATAAAAAACTTAATGAACAAGCCTTTCTGAGAGATCAGAGAGGCTTTTTTTTTGGCGGCTGCTCCGATGGCCATTATTTTGGATCCTCGGGGAACTTGAGGTCTTTCACGTTCAGTTGAAGACTTATGGTATTGTTCCACTCATTCGTTTCTATCGTGTAGGCTATTGAAAATGGCTCTCTTGTTTCAATTCGTTCAGCCAGGTGTCCGAATTTGAAGGCAATTGCGTTTACTATGAAATTGGGGTTTCCTTGCTGAAAGATGTTGAGTCGCAAGTGTGAGCTATCGGAACCAATTGCTTTAGAATACCCGTTGTCTACCACATTGTGCGTCACGAAGGTAGGTCGTAAATTGGTTGGTCCGAAAGGGGAAAATCGATGTAGTAACCGATATAATTTAGGTAAAGGATTTCCATTTATATCAGGCTCCAATTCTTTGAAATCCAGCTCTCCATCAACTTCAATTAGCTGAACGAGCTGTTCCGGACTGATCGTGCTGTTGACTACTTGTTCGAATTTGGTGGTGAAGTCCTGTACTTTTTCTTCTGGCAGGGTCATTCCGGCGGCATACATATGTCCACCGAATTGAGTTAGCTCTTCTGAGCAGGCCTGGAGGGCATTGTAAACATCAAATTCTCGAACAGATCTAGCAGAACCTGAAACATGGTCGCCTGATCGGGTAAGGACAATAGTGGGTCTGTAATAAGTCTCCATAAGCCTTGCGGCTACTATTCCAATTACTCCTTTGTGCCATTTTGGTGAGTATACTACTGTAGTTTGTTTGCTCTGAAGCTCCGGATTGTTAGCGATCATACTGAGTGCTTCTGCAGTAATTGAATGATCCAGCTCTTTCCGTTCAGTATTGTAAGCGTTGATCTGATCAGAGATTTCCTTTGCAGAATTCATATCAGTAGAGATCAGCAATGCCACGGCTTTTTTTCCTGAATGGATTCGCCCTGCAGCATTTATTCTTGGAGCGATAGTAAAAACTACGTCAGTAATATTGAGTTTTGATTTCTTAGCAGCCTCAATAAACGGTTTGATGCCAGTTCTCGGGTCAGTATTGATCCGATCAAGACCGTAAGCACATAGAACACGATTCTCACCGTTAATGGGAACAATATCTGCAGCAATAGCTATTGCAACCAGGTCCAGATATTCCTCTAGCTCACCTTCTGTGATCCCATTTCTGAAGGCAAAAGCCTGAACAAGCTTGAACCCAATTCCGCAACCACATAATTCATCGTACGGGTATTGGCAATCATCCCTTTTAGGATCAAGTATTGCGACGGCATCCGGAAGCTCGGGCCCGGGCCTATGGTGATCACAGATAATAAAGTCAACACTGTTTTCTTTCGCATGGGCAACCTTGTCGATAGCTTTTATCCCACAGTCCAATGCGATTATAAGGTTGAACCCATTATCAATTGCGTAATCAACGCCTTGCCTCGAAACCCCGTACCCCTCGCTATGTCTATCCGGGATATAGTAATCAATGTGGTCATGGAATTTGCAGAGAAAAGAATACAACAGAGAAACAGCTGTAGTTCCATCAACATCGTAATCCCCATAGATCAAGATCTTTTCATCTTTTTCAAGTGCTTGTTCAATGCGCTCGACAGCACGATCCATATCTTTCATCAGAAATGGGTCGTGAGTATTGCTCCAATCCGGGGTGAAAAATAATTTGGCTGACTCAAAATCATGAATGCCTCTTTGAACCAAAAGATTCGCGATGGTGTAAGGTATCTGTAGCTCTTCCTTGAGTTTTGTAACCAATTCCTGGTCGAGAGATTCGTTATATGACCATTTTTTCATTCAAAAGTGGGTAAAAGATGATTGGAAGGGAAACAAGGCAAATGATTGCCAATGATTTCTTAATTTTAAAGATAATGCAATGAATTCAATGAAACAGATAAGTCTACTATTTTTAGTTTTTTGCTTGGCGAAAGTAATGACTGCCCAAACGGCTACCACCGATTTTTATTTTCAGAATGCACAGCCCGATAAGTTAGAAGGCATATCTCAAATAATTGGAGAGATCGTAGGGGAATATACAAGGGAAGAAGATAGGAGCGTAGCGTTGATCGTTGCTCGAGATTCAGTTTATTGCAGATACCCGGTTGTTATGTTTCTTAGCATGGCTGATATTGACTCGTCGGAGAAATATGAGATCAGAAATAGCAAGATCTATGGTGTACATGAGGCTCAGGGACTACCTGTTCAGATAATGGATGACACAGCAGTTTTTATGCACTATGCCCATGAGCTGATCTTTGCTCCCGAGATTTCCGGAATAATGAAAAAACACAATGGGGTGTATTATTTTAATTATCTACAGGAAAATGGTTTGTATACAACTATAGCCTTAAGCCTTGGTGGGGACGAACTTTATTTGCATTCACTGGATCATTCATTGGTCATGCCGAAAATCAGAACCTTTTCTTCGCTGGAAGAGGTCAAACTTGATGGAGTTACAACATATATTGCTTCGCCCTCCAATGAGGAAATGATTGCTTTTTATGAAGATAAAGGGTTTAAAGACAAGATTAAATACATCCGTAAAAGTGATTAAATGGACCGCAATAAGGACCCGTTTTAGAAGGTGTTTACAAGGGGAGTGCTGGTACCAGCATGGTTCAGTTGAAACTATACAATAGTATAGGCAGATTTGTTTATCAAAGACGTATTTTCTATTCTCTATTTATTTAATTTTGTTTATGTCAATGTATGGGTGTTTTCGTGTCGTACTTTTCAGCTTGTTTTTCTCGCACTTGTCGAATGCCCAAATAACAGGTTCGAATGCTTATTTAATTGGAGATTACGTTGAGGTTGGTATTGCCGGCGACGGTGGTTTTGAAGGAGCAGATACGGCTTTAGGATTTGTTGCAGGGGCCCATTTTCGTTCTGCTAATCCATACTTTGGTTTTGTTGCGGATCCAACCATGTCCGGTTGGTCACAATTTGACGGAGATTTTTTCACCCCGGGTCAGCCTGAGAACGGTTGGGGGATTGAATTAGGAGGTGTTAATGGGATTAAGGCGAATAATAATTGTTCATTTTATCCTGGCGGAACGCTACAAGGAATACCAGGATCTGTAACAGATTATGTCAATAACAGCGGTGCTATGTCTGTATGCTGGGATGGAGATTATGTTGGGTCAGGATATGACGTATCGATTCA
>JAAZYJ010000301.1 GCA_014239715.1 Flavobacteriales bacterium | reverse complement strand
TGTACACGAGAACCTACTTCGTCCAAAGCATCAATTGCTTTGTCGGGAAGGTGTCTGTCTGGTATATATCTTGCTGTGAGCTTAACACATGCTTCGATTGCTTCATTGGTATAAGTGACGCTATGATGTTCCTCATACTTGTCTTTAATATTGTTCAAGATCTGTATAGTCTCCTCTCTCGTTGTGGGCTCTATCAATACTTTCTGAAACCTTCGTTCCAGGGCTCCATCTTTCTCAATATATTGCCTGTATTCATCAAGTGTTGTTGCTCCAATTGCTTGAAGCTCCCCTCGGGCCAAAGCCGGCTTGAACATATTGGAGGCATCCAATGATCCAGATGCACCACCGGCGCCAATAATAGTATGAATTTCGTCAATGAAGAGAATAATGTCACGGTCCTTTTCCAGCTCATTCATGACTGCCTTCATTCTTTCTTCAAATTGGCCTCTGTATTTTGTCCCGGCAACAAGTGATGCCAGATCCAACGAAACAATCCGCTTGTTGAATAAGACTCGTGAGACTTTTCTCTGAACGATCCTTAATGCCAGACCTTCTGCAATTGCAGACTTGCCAACCCCGGGCTCACCGATTAAAATAGGATTGTTCTTTTTCCTCCGTGATAATATCTGCGATACACGCTCGATCTCATAGTCTCTTCCTACGATCGGATCCAGCTTTTCATCTTCGGCCATTTTTGTAAGGTCTCTTCCGAAGTTATCAAGTACCGGTGTTTTTGATTTTGACTCCGATTTTCTCTGGCCACCACTTCCACCTGAGCCATATGATTCTTCTTCTCCTTCATCATCAGCCGTGCTTCCCGGAAATTCTGCGCTGAAATCATCCTCACTTTCTCGAGACATATGCTCTAGTTCATCTTTCACTTTGTCGTAGTTCAAATTAAATTTATTAAGAGTTTGTGTAGCAATGTTATCGTCGTCTTTCAAAATGGAAAGCAAAAGGTGTTCTGTGCCGATCATCGCACTTTTATAAAGTTTAGCTTCGAGATAGGTTATCTTCAAAACTTTTTCGGCCTGCTTGACAAGAGGAATATTGCCAAGATTAACAGATTTCCCGGTATTAGATTGAACAGCACCTTCAACTTCTCGTCTTAGCTCCTTCATGTCTATGCCGCTTTCTTTCATGATCTTAACGGCTACTCCTTCTCCCTCACGGATGATGCCAAGCAAAAGATGCTCCACCCCGATATATTCGTGCCCTAATCTGAGCGCCTCCTCACGGCTGAAGGTAATTACATCTTTTACTCTTGGTGAAAACTTCGCTTCCATATATTCAACTTACACATTTACAATTCTGCTCTAAATTACGAAGAAAATAGAGTTAATTCAAAGTTAGAAATAGTCAGTTCTACAACTTTGTTTCAACTCCTCAGTTATCAACAGATTTTTGTGAACAATTTCCTTTATATATAAGGTGTCTATTCCATCAAATTTAGGTATTTTCGAGGCTTGCTTTTAGCACACAAAAAACGTGCAAAAAAAACATAATAGGAAAGAATGGCAGAAGGAGAAAGAATTATACCGGTAAGCATAGAGGAAGAAATGAAGTCAGCCTACATCGATTATTCGATGTCGGTAATTGTGTCACGTGCGTTGCCGGACGTTAGGGATGGTTTAAAGCCTGTACACAGAAGAGTGTTGTACGGAATGCAGGAGCTGGGGGTGTTTTCAAATCGACCATACAGAAAATCTGCAAGAATTGTGGGTGATGTAATGGGTAAGTACCACCCTCATGGTGATTCAGCGATATATGATACTATGGTTAGAATGGCCCAGGAGTGGTCGTTAAGATATCCATTGGTTGATGGGCAAGGAAATTTTGGGTCAGTCGATGGTGACAGCCCCGCGGCAATGCGTTACACCGAAGCGAAACTTAGAAAAGTTGCGGAGGAATTACTGTCTGATCTGGAAAAGGAAACCGTTGATTTCAGGCCAAACTTTGATGATTCATTGACTGAACCTACGGTGCTTCCTGCGAGAATACCGAATCTATTGGTAAATGGTGCCTCAGGTATAGCTGTGGGTATGGCAACCAACATGCCGCCTCATAACTTGACCGAAGTAGTAAACGGCACTATTGCTTATATCGAAAATAGAGACATTGATATTCCCGGATTGATGGAGTACATCAAGGCACCGGACTTTCCAACAGGCGGAGTGATATATGGCTACGAAGGAGTGAAGTCTGCTTTCGAAGAAGGCAAAGGGCGTGTTGTGATAAGAGGAACAGCGACAATAGAAGAGATCAGAGAGGGGCGAGAAGCGATCATAGTAAGTGAGATACCATATTTGGTAAATAAAGCCGACATGATTAAGAAGACGGCTGACCTTGTCAATGATAAGAAGATCGAAGGGATCTCAGACATTCGAGACGAATCCGACAGGAATGGAATGAGAGTTGTTTACGAGCTAAAGCGAGACTCAATTCCAAATGTTGTTCTCAACAAACTATATAAATATACGGCCTTGCAATCTTCATTCTCTGTTAACAATATTGCGCTTGTTAACGGGAAACCTGTTGCGCTCAATCTGAAACAAATGATCCATCATTATGTGGAGCATAGGCATGATGTGGTCGTTAAGAGAACCAAGTATGAGCTAAAGAAAGCAGAGGAAAGAGCTCATATCTTAGAAGGGTTAATAATTGCTTCTGATAATATTGATGAAGTAATTGCTTTGATAAGGGCATCTAAAAGTCCGGAAGAAGCAAGAGAAAAACTGATCGATCGATTTGAGCTTTCGGATGTGCAGTCCAGAGCTATTGTTGAAATGAGATTGCGTCAGCTAACAGGTCTGGAGCAGGATAAGTTGCGGGACGAGTACAATGGATTGGTAGAAAAAATAAAGGACCTTAAGGATATTCTGTCTGACGAGGGAAGAAGAATGTTGATCATCAAAACAGAGCTCGAAGAGGTGCGAGATAAATATGGAGATGAGAGAAGATCTACAATTGAATATTCTGCTAATGAAATGAGGATCGAAGATCTGATTCCGGATGAAGAAGTTGTGGTGACCATCTCTCATGCCGGTTACATCAAGCGGACCTCCCTGGTGGAATACAAGGTGCAGAACCGTGGCGGGGTTGGTTCGAAAGGAACAAAAACCCGAGATAAAGACTTTCTTGAACATTTGTTTGTAGCTACAAATCATAATTATCTTTTGATCTTTACTCAGAAAGGTAGATGTTTTTGGATGAGGGTATTTGAAGTGCCGGAAGGGAATAAAATCTCCAAAGGAAGGGCTATTCAAAACCTGATTAACATTGAACAGGATGATAAGGTGATGGCGTACATCAACACCGGCGATGTTAAATCAGAAGATTACATCAAGCGGCCTGCAGAACAAGTTGATGTTGATAAGGGGTTGGCGGAAACCGTAGGAGAGCTCATTGACAGGTACTATATAGTGATGTGTACCAAGAGAGGCGTGATCAAAAAGACTCCGTTGGAAGCCTACTCAAGACCCAGAACAAATGGCATAAATGCAATTGGTATACGAGATGGGGATGAGCTATTAGAGGCGCGACTGACCAATGGTGTCAATGAGATCTTGATGGCCGTTAAATCAGGAAGAGCAATACGCTTCAATGAAGAAAAGGTTCGATCAATGGGTAGGACCGCTTCAGGTGTGAGGGGAGTGAATATTGGTGATGGCGACAATGAAGTGATCGGAATGGTTTGCGTCGACAATGAAACCACCGATACCATTTTAGTGGTTTCCGAAAAAGGATACGGAAAAAGGACTTATTTGAACGACCCGGAAGGGGGTGAGCCCGTATACAGAATAACAAACAGAGGCGGAAAAGGAGTAAAAACATTAAATGTAACTGAGAAAACCGGGAACTTGTGTTCCATAAAGGTCGTGTCTGACGATGACGATCTAATGATCATAACCAAATCAGGTATTACTATTCGAATGCATGTTGAAAGCATGCGGACTATGGGCAGAGCAACTCAAGGTGTGCGCTTGATCAATTTGAGAGGCGCAGACGAAATAGCTTCTGTTGCAAAAGTAGAAAGAAGTGATGAGGATGATGAGGAGTTAGTGTTAGTGTTAGATGAGGAAGGGGCACCCAATGATGGGGCCGACAATGTCAGCTCTGAAGAAGAGTGATCCATCCCAACGGGAAAACCTTTCCTAGGTTGTTCTTAACAGCTAAGAGAGGGTTTTCCTAACTACGGTTGTACTCAGTCTGTTGTGCAATCCAAAGGTCTTGGTTCTAATTGGCAAAGTAATTGTTAGAGGGGATATGGATTAAATTCTATTTTTGCATCACAGTAATACAGATTCTTTAAATACGAAGTAATAATGAAAAAAATTTTGATTGTAATAATCGTGGCATGTATAGCCAATGTGACAATTGGACAGGGCAAAGACCTTAATTCAGCGGCTTATGCGTTTAATGGTGCTCAACAAATGCTTCCTGCTGCTCAGAAATCAGGCGATTTTTCTAAGGTTAAAGGAAAGATTCTATCAGCCAAAAAATACATTGATGCAGCACTTGTTAAACAAAATGAGACCAATGGTCTGAAGGCGAAAGATCTTCCCAAATTGTGGCGATATCGATCGGAAATCTACATTACCTACATGATGATGGCTGCAACTGACGATGAAGTCAAGGCAGATATTGAAAATAATGCTGAAGCCATGGAAGAGGCGGTATTAGGATCAGCTCAGAAATGTAAGGAGACTGATGTTAAAAAAGACCACTGGACCCCTTTGAGTCAGAAAATGAACCTGATGCGATGGGGACTAGCTTCTACCGGAGTTCAATTCTTCAATGATAAAAAATACGATGATGCTTATGAAGCGTTTGTTGGGGCATCGCAAATAGCCGATCTGATCGAGATGGAAGACTCTCTCTCGTTTTACAATGCCGGCCTGGCTTGCGAAAAACTCAATAAATATGATGAAGCTGAAACGTATTATGCTAAATGTGTAGCGCTTGGTTATCAGGGAGCCCTAACTCATGTGCTGTTGGCACAAGCACAAAATAAACAAGGAAAATCAGAAGAGTCAAATAAAACCCTTGAGGCCGCCCTGCAAAAGTATCCGGGAAATATGGATCTGATCAAGGAGCAGCTTAATGGTTATTTGATTGCCGAAGAATACGATAAAGCAGAGGAGAGTATGGCTAAAGTTATCGCCAAGGAACCAAGCAATAAAATATTGCATTTTTCAATTGGAACCATCTACGATAATCTTAAAAAATACGAAGAGGCTGAAAGGGCATACAACGCTGCTCTGACCATAGATCCAGACTATTTTGATGCGCTCTATTCAAAAGGGGTGTCGTATTTCAATCAGGCTGTGGAGCTGTATGATAAGGTGCAGACGTTGACGGATGTTGTAGAGCAGGATAGTGGTCTGAAAACGGCAGAGGCACTTATGAATAAAGCCATGCCTGTATTGGAAAAGGCGCATGGCATAAATGCCGAAGACAGAAATACAATGACAGCATTGAAGCAGATCTATGGTAGGTTAGGTTTGGATGAAAAATGGTTGGTAATGAAGAAAAAGCTTCAGGGTTAGACTTAACAAGAACATCTTAATAAAAAGACTCTTCGCGTTTATTGTGAAGGGTCTTTTTTTTAATCTTGCGTTATGAAGAATTTTATCATTGTCATATTACTGGTGTTTGTCATTGGAGAGAACATCTATATATATATGTATCCGGAAACGTTTTGTCAGAAGGTTAAAGAAAAAGGAGATGTCATATTGGATACGAGCAGCGACCTCTTGGAAGGACTCACATCTAAGACTAAGGATGTTGTTAATTCCAAAGTAGCGGAGGAGGTCGACTCAATAATGCCTACTGAGTAAATAAGAATAAATGAGCTCTGAGCATTTTCGAAAAATGGAGCGCATGTATCTTGGTGCTAACGTCAATTCTAAGATCTATGACACAACAACGATATGCGTTGAGGAAGGTAAGGCTGAGATCGGCCTGGTAGTAACGGATAAATTTCACCACGCTCTTGGAGCCACACATGGTTCTGTATATTTTAAAATGTTGGATGACGCGGCCTTCTTTGCTGTTAATTCAATTGTTCAAGAT
>JAAZYJ010000379.1 GCA_014239715.1 Flavobacteriales bacterium | reverse complement strand
TAGGCAGCGTCTGTCCAATTTTCAAAGCTATTGTTCGTAGGGTCAACATTTGCTCCTCCGTTGTTAATCAATTCAACCTGGTCCATCTGGATCCAGCTGCCCGCAATTGCAAAATCTTCAAACGCATTGCTGCTGGCAGCGGCAAAAATTATTGTGTCATGAGTTATACCAGTGACAGGGTAGGTAAGGGTGGTCCATGAGGATTGCGTTCCGGTAAGTTTCCATAAGCTCAGCATAGGGAAGGCCCCTCCGTGCTGGATCAGAGCAATGGTTGCCGAATCTCCGGGCATTACGTCGTATTTTATTCGGATCTTTAATGAGTCGATATTGGTAGAATGTTGTTCGCCGCCTTTAAAGTTTCCTGCACTGTCTATATCTGCAGCACCGGTCATCACATATCCAAAGGCGGTCTCACCAAAAAAATCCTTTGATTCCATTAATAAACTGTAGGACATATGAACTGCATCAGTACTTTGACTTGTTGTAGTTACTCCGAGCCATTCAGAATTGGACGTACGCCAATTGTCGAGGTTCTGGCCTGCAACTGATGAGGTCCATGATTCAAAATCCCCATTGTTTATCAACCCAACTTGTGCGTGTGACAGCATTGGAGCAAGAAGTAAGAAAAGTGCAGAGATATTTTTCATTTGACAGTAGTTTTAGGTTTAATTGTACAATGTACAAATTAATTTTCCTGCCTTAGCTCGATCAGGTGGTTCTCCAGTTTGATGTTACCGAAATAGGTCACTGACAACAGTTCTCCTCTTTCTATTGTGAGTTGATATTTCTCATCGGCGGTTTGTTGATAATACGTGCGACTATCGGAATACTTGGTGTCCAGAATAAACTTGGAATCTGTAGCAAAGACTGTATCTAGAACAAATTCCCCGTTGTATGTTCTTCTTTTGCTGAGAAACTCCCCAAAATCCCAGCTGCCATTTGCATTGTCTGAAAGAGGTATTCCATCAAAACGTTCAAAATGGCCGGAGCCCAGGTCTTTGGCAATGTCTACAGCTACTTTGTCAGAAGCTTCAAATGCACTTTCTTTTTGAATGTTTCCAAAAAACATATACCCCAAAATAATTGCTGCTACGATTCCGACCAGATCTGCTATAAGTCCAGCTTTAACTGCATACCTGGTTTTCTTAATGCCAACAGATCCGAAATAAACCGCAAGCACATAAAATGTAGTCTCTGTAGAACCTTGAAGGATAGAGGTTAGTCTACCGGTAAAACTATCAACCAGCATTGACTCGTTTCCCCATGACTCAACCATCATGGCCCGAGCACCTCCGCCGCTTAGAGGTTTCATCAAAGCCGTAGGCAGTGAGTCCACAAATGCAGTGTCCAATCCGCAAAGTGATATTACCCATGCCAGTCCGTCAATGAGCCATCCCATCGCTCCCGAGGCTGTAAATGCACCAATGCCAACCAACATGGCGATCAGGTAGGGCACGATCTTAATGGCAACATTGAACCCATCTTTTGCCCCTTCAATAAAGGCTTCGTATACATTCACTTTTTTACGAATTGCCAGGAGTAGGAATACGATGATTATGGAAAAGATAAGTGAACCCGAGGCTATTTTAGAAAACTGCCCGAGTGATTCTTGGTCCAGTCCCCCAAGAAACCAGATCAATAGAATCATTAACAATGTCCCACCGCCAAGATAAGCAAGCACCACCCATTTGAACAGGTTGATCTTTTGGATGATAGATACCGTTATCAATCCGGCTAATGTGCTGAAATAGGTAGCGATCAGTATAGGT
>JAAZYJ010000295.1 GCA_014239715.1 Flavobacteriales bacterium | reverse complement strand
ATTGCTCACAGATAAATATAATGATTTATTCTCATCTTTGTTTGGCTCCGAATAAGTGAAAGAGGCATGAAAATTATATCTGAAATACCTATTGAAAATGTGGGCCTTCTTCCCAAGATCACTGCTGATTTCTTGCTGGGTGAAGGGGGGTACTTTACGCCTGATCAAAAGAAATTAAAAGAGCTGAGTTCATTGCCTGATGTTGACTTCTCTGATAACAAAAGGTCTTTGCTTGTTGATGTTCTTGAAAATCAATACAAAGCATGTGGGATGAAAGTGTCAGAAGGTGTTGATAAGTTGAAGCACACAAATACATTCACTGTTACCACCGGGCACCAATTGTGTTTGTTTGGGGGGCCTCTTTATGTAGTTTATAAAATTGCCTCAACCATTAATCTGTCAAGACAATTGAATGAATCCCATCCGGAATATAATTTTGTTCCTGTTTTTTGGTTGGCGTCTGAAGATCATGATTTTGAAGAAGTTAGTAAACTTAATGTTCGAGGGACAACTTTGCATTGGAAAAATAACGAGGAAGGGTGCGTGGGAAGAATGGGTACAGATGGGTTGTGTGAAGCCTTTGAAGAATTGAAAAATGTACTTGACGGTTATGGATCAGAGCTATTGGGCGCAGTTGAAAAGAGTCTGTCATTTGACAATGTCTCCGATCACTACCGTTCATTTATCCATGGTTTGTTCGGATATGATGAGTTGGTTGTCATTGACCCTGATGATAAGAGCTTGAAGAATGAATTCCTTAGTGTGGTTAATGCAGAGCTGGATGGGTTCTCCAAAAAGTTATTAGCTGCGAACAGTAGGAAGCTGGTTGATGCCGGGTATAAAACACAAGTAAAAGGAAGGGATGTCAATTTGTTTTGGATCGAAGAGCAAATTAGAGAAAGAATTATCTGTGACGAGGGGGAGTATAAATTGAAAACTGGCGGCCGTGGTTATAGCAAAGAACAGCTGATAGAGCTTATCAGGGATCATCCGGAAAATGTTAGCCCAAACGTTGTGCTGAGGCCAGTGTATCAGCAAATAATATTACCGAATATTGTATACGTTGGTGGAGGAAGTGAGCTGGCGTATTGGTTTCAGCTTGAAGATCTGTTTTCTGAATTGGAGGTGCATTATCCGGTGTTGATGGCGAGGTCAAGCATGACGATAGTAGGAGAGAAGATGCTGGGCAAGTGGAAAGCCTTGGGGTTTGATCCCATAGATCTTTTCAAAGATTTAGATCAGCTGAAAAAGGAATTGGTTATGCGGGATAACGCACTTGATGTGTCTGATGAAACTAAGTCGATCCTCGAACTGATTGAAACTATGAAAAAGAAAGTCACAGATGAACAACCTGAACTAGAAGGTATGATAGGTGCCGAAACACGAAAGATCCTAAAGCAAATTGAGTTCATTGAAAAACGACTTTTGAGGGCATCTAAATCAAAGAATGAACAGAGCCTGATCCGAATTGAAAAGATAATTGAGAAAGTAAAACCAGGCGGCAAGTGGCAAGAAAGGTATGATTCAGTCTTTGATTATTTTACGGATACCGCTGGTCTTGAAAGGCTAGTTGAAATGTCAGACCCTACTGTAGATGAAATGAAGGTTATTATGCGATAACAGTCGCCTTCTTATCATTATTGCAAACGTGCCATCTTGAAAAAGCCATTTCTTGTAAACGCTTGCCCGGAGGAGTCAACGAACTCGAACACGTAATAATAGACGCCATCCTGAACGATGTCGCCGGATGAGGTCCGTCCATTCCATGAGTCATCCAACCCGTCCCATTTGTATAACACTTGACCCCATCTATTCCAGATCGTACCCGTGGCCTCAGCGATGTTGGAGTGGCTGGTGAAGTGAAAGGTGTCATTTATCCCATCTTGGTTTGGAGTAAACACATTCGGTATTACAATGTCCGTTGGTTCTACAATGCAGGGATCGACAGCAAGGGTAAGTGTATCAGAGTATACAATTGGAAAACAATATCCGTCTGCGGCAATATAGAATTGGCCGGAACTGGATCCCACAATTGTGTCAACAGATTCCCCTGTATTCCAGGTAATTGAAGTTGTCGTTTCGCTGGCCCAACCAATAATTTGAATGCTGTCCCCCTCACAGATATCCACAGTGCCTGTCGGTGCAATAAAAAGCGAT
>JAAZYJ010000165.1 GCA_014239715.1 Flavobacteriales bacterium | reverse complement strand
GGAATGCCGGAATTCTTGCGGCACAGATACTCGCTACAGGTAACGAGGAGATCTATCACAAATGTGTACAATTCAAAGAAGAGCTGAAAAATAAGATCGTTAAGGCAAACGAAGATCTGAAAGAATATAAGTTCAAGTTTCGTGTGAATTAGTCTTTCACTTTTGCCATTACAGCTAATATACCTACCCTGTTCTGTTCAAATTTATTATTTTGAGCTGTAGATGAACAAGTGTTTGCTTTTGTGGTTGATGTTTTCCCCGATCGTTGTGTTTTCCGGCAATGAAAATTGGCACCTTGGTGCGAGAAGTGCGGGAATGGCTCATGCCTCTTTAACACTGTCGGATGTTTGGTCAACACATCATAACCAGGGAGGTCTAGGTTGGCTGAAAGACCCTAGTGCCGGAGTATATTTCGAAAATCGCTTCGGGCTCAAGGAGTTGAGTCAAATGGGTGCCGCAATAGCAATTCCTGTTGGCAATGGTGCTTTTGGGCTTAATTACTCCGGATTCGGATGGTCCCTTTACAAAGAAAGTAAGATCGGTCTGGCCTATGGGATGAAATTCAATGATAAAATCTCAGGTGGTGTACAAGTCAATTACCATTCACTTCGGTTGGCAAATAACTACGGATCTAACATGGCATTCACGGTAGAAGCGGGACTACAGGCAAGAGTAACAGATGCCCTGACCATCGGTATGCAGGTTTACAATCCCACAAAAACAAAATTGAACGATTATTACGACGAGCGTATTCCAACGATCATGCGATTTGGTGCCGGATACCGTTTTTCGGATAAAGTATTGGTGACCTGTGAAGCAGAAAAAGAACTCGAGTTCGATGCAATTTTCAGAGTCGGACTAGAATATATGCCGGGAGATAAGTTTTATATCAGGGGTGGAATTGCAACCAATCCGGGTATTGCAGCATTTGGTTTCGGACTTAAGCTAGACTCGTTCAGGGCTGATATTTCCAGCACTTACCATCAAATTCTTGGATTCAGCCCACAGGTCTCTCTTTCATACGTAATAAGTAAAAAATGAGTAGAAAACGATCATATCTCGTTTCTGTTTTATTTTTTCTTCCAATTATATCCATCGGTCAAAAGAGCGACCAACAGAAGTTCAATTTTTTAGAACAACGCATCGAAACCATCGCTGAAAATTCAGAAGAAGAGGACATTGACTTCACTACTTTGTTCGATTATTTGGCCTACATCTACGATCATCCCCTGAACATCAACAACCCTAAAAATAAAGAAGAATTACGTCAAATCAGGATACTAACAGACATTCAGATCAACAATTTATACGAACACATTGAACTGAATGGAAAACTAATCTCTATTTATGAACTTCAGGCAGTAGAAGGGTGGAATTTGGCAACCATCAAAACCATACTTCCATTTATTACCGTCAATGCAGATCTCTATTCTCCTACCATTTCATTTAAAGAGATGGTCAAGAACAGCAGTAATGAAATATTTATTCGTTATTCCAGAATTCTTGAGCAGCAGGAGGGCTATTCACCAATTGACGATTCAACGCTGGCTGCAAGTCCTAACAAACGATACAGTGGTAGTCCCGACAAGCTTTATGCCCGATATCGATTTAAATTCAGAAATAACGTGAGCATTGGATTTACGGGCGAGAAAGATGCGGGAGAACAGATCTTTTCTGGCAATCAAAAGAGTGGATTTGATTTTTATTCAGGGCACCTTTATCTGAATGGTTTTGGTAAGCTTAAGGCATTGGCTATTGGTGATTTTCACGCTCAATTTGGCCAGGGTTTAACGGTGTGGAGCGGCCTGGCATTTGGTAAAAGTGCTGACGTAATGACCACAAAGAGGAATGCCCGAGGATTACGCCCCTATGCTTCGGTAGACGAGAATTTATTTATGAGAGGTGTCGGAGCAACCTTGGAATTTGGAAAGCTGGAATTTACGGCATTCGGGTCGCATAAAAAGATCGATGCCAATGTTTCTTACGACGACACAACCTCTAATTTTGACGGATATACCATCACCTCGTTCCAACAAACCGGTCTTCACAGGACTCCTGCAGAAATAGAAGACAAAAATATTATCGGAGAGACCCACATGGGTGGAAATCTACAATACACATCAAGGGTTCTGCGAATTGGCTTTACGGGTTTGCATTCAACCTACGACGCGAACCTAGAAAGAAATTTATCCTACTATAACCAATTTGAGTTCAATGACAACCAGAACACGGTCTTGGGAGCAGATTACAATCTGTTGATCAGAAACTTCAATCTGTATGGAGAAGTTTCGAGAAGTGCTAATGGCGGAATAGCCCAGATCCATGGCGCCTTAGTGTCATTAGATCCAAGCGTTGCCCTTTCTGTAGTATACCGTAACTACCATCGTGATTTTCAAAATAACCTAAGCAACGGGTTTGCCGAAAACAGTAAAAACATCAATGAAACAGGAGTAATGCTCGGTCTTAAACTATCAAAGGGTAAGAAAATTCAGCTTAACGCATATATAGATCAATTCAAGTTTCCATGGTTGAAATATCAGGTTGACAAACCCAATACATTTGGCCATGACTACTTGATCCAATTGCAATACAAACCCAGTAAAAAATTGGTTATGTATGGACGGATAAGAAACCGAAAACGTCCCATAAATACTGAAGAAGACATCGATGATATCGACTTTGTCGTTGCCAAAAAACAAACCAACTACAGATTCAACATCAGCTATAAAGTTTCCGAATCATTTACTTTAAGAAATAGAGTTGAACTTATTGGTTATCAAAGAGGTATGTCTGACAAAGAATATGGATATCTAGTCTACCAGGACATTCTTTACAAGCCACTTAGCAGCAACCTTTCCTTTTCCTTTCGGTACGCCTTGTTTGAAACGGATTCTTATGATGCACGCATCTATGCATACGAGAATGATGTACTCTACTATTTTTCAATACCTGCCTACTACAGAACAGGTACAAGAACGTACCTTACTGTGAAATATCGGGCTCGAAAAGGAATTGACATCTGGCTAAGGTGGGCACAATGGCACCTGAATAATACGGATGAGATCGGAGCCGGGAATGAAATGATACATGGAAATACGAAATCAGATATCCGTGCCCAAGTGAGGTTTACGTTTTAATTTCAGTAGATGAATTAGTAGCTAAATCGCATCAGACAGATGGTGGCTTAGGTAAAGGTGGTGGAAATTTAGGTTCAACCGGTTTTAGCCTTCTCGTCGCCTTTAACAGATAGTAGAGGCATATCATTGCTGCTAAAGTATCTGCAATTGGAAACGAAAACCATATCCCATCCAAGCCATAAAATACAGGAAGAAGAAAAATGATCGGCACCAGACAAAATGTTTGTTTTGTCAAAGTCAATAACATCGCAGGAAGGGGTTTACCTATCGCCTGATAATAGCTGCTGCCAATGAAAGGGAACATCACCAGAGGTGTTGCCATAAATACATAAAATATAGCATCTGCTGCATAAGAACTCATCTCTGGTCCAACAAAAAATAAGGATGGAATGTAGGTGGCTCCCGCAAGCAGAATAGAACACAGGACAGCAGCTATCAATGTTCCGTAAACTACGGACAGTTTTATCGCTTTTCGAACACGATCGTACTGTTTTGCTCCATAATTGTACCCGGTTATTGGCATAAAACCCTGAGAAATTCCGATCAACGGAAAAAAGACAAACATCGCCAGTCTGGAAGCGACACCATATGATGAATAGGCAATCTCACCTCCGTTTTCAAAGGGTATGTCCTGCGAACCATATTTGTGCAATGACCAGCCTAAAATAATCATCAGCAATGAAATGGATCCTTGGCGGATCAGGCTGACACTGCCCAAAGCAGCAATTTCAGCTACCAGCTTTTTTTTCAGTTTCATCTGGCTCCACTTCAGCTTAAGCTCGGATTTACCGAAGAAATAAAAATAAAAAGTAAAAGCAGAGCTCAACATAAAGGAGATGGTTGTTGCCCAAGCGGCACTTTCGATCCCACCATGTAATTGGCGTATCAGCAGATCATCCAAAATAATATTGACCACAGAAGGCACCAATAAGATCATCATCGCCATGGTTGCCCTACCCTCTGCCCTGATATTATTGTTGCACATCATGCCCCAGGCCAGAAATGGAATACCTACCAATACAACTTTAAAATAGCTATGGGCGAGTGGAAATATTTCTCCTTTCGCCCCAAATATCCACACCAGATCGCCTGAAAACGCATACCCAAGACACACTATTATTACAAAACAAATGAGCAGCAACGATACTTGGTTGTTCAATGCCCAAGAAGCTTTTTCTTTGTCTCCTGCGCCTAAAGCTCTCGAAACGATCGAAGCACCACCCATTCCGACCGCCATACCTAAAACTGCAAACAAAAATATAATGGCAGTAACCGCAGTTACTGCACCAATTGCATCTTCCCCGATAAACTTGCCTAAATAGATGGTGTCAACCACCGAGTTTAACGACATGACCATAAAACCAATAGCCGCAGGTAAGGATTGTTTGAACAACAATTTACCCATAGGTTCGGTACCAAGAACTTTTGATCCTTTCATTGGGAGGCAAATATCGGAAATTAAAGAAGATAAATGTGAGACATTGTGTCTAATTCATATTGCTTCTCATTTCTTCAGATCACAAGGAAGTTTGGTCAATATAACGCAATAAAGACAGGCAATTTATGTATGTTTGACGCCAATTAGTTCATTCATGATACTCGTTACAGGTGGAGCAGGATTTATTGGTTCGGAAGTAATCCGAGAGCTTGTCAGTGCGGGTTATGGAGTTGTGGCGGTGGATAATCTGGATCCTTACTATGATCGTTCATTAAAAGTACACCGCTGCAAATTGTTGAACGATCTGACCAATGTAGAGTTTATTGAAGGCTCTATCCTGGACGAGGTGCTCATGAGAAAACTATTTTCATCCAACCACTTTGAAGGGGTTATCAATCTGGCCGCTATGGCAGGTGTAAGGTACAGTATTGAGAATCCCGAAAAGTACATTTCTGTTAATACACTGGGTAGCCTGAAGCTGCTTGAGCTAATGCGTGAGTTCAAGGTTCAATCGTATATAATGGCAAGCACTTCTTCTTTATATGCTGGTTGTAAAATGCCGTTTACCGAAGATTCGGACGTTAGATTTCCTTTATCTCCTTATGCGTCTTCAAAATTAGGAGCAGAAACAGCGGCATACACCTACTCTGTAAATCACGGTATTTCAGTTAAAGTTC
>JAAZYJ010000384.1 GCA_014239715.1 Flavobacteriales bacterium | reverse complement strand
TGGCGAGGTACTATACGACGGGAGAGACATGCAGTCAGGAACTAACGCAGAGCGGAAGGCCATCCGGCAAGAGATAGGCATGCTGTTTCAGGGCAGTGCACTGTTCGATTCAATGACCGTCGAAGAAAACGTGATGTTTCCATTGACCATGTTCACCAAGATGTCAAGAGAAGAAATGCTGGAAAGAGCCAACTTCTGTTTGAAACGGGTTGAGCTCCACAACACCAACAAATTGTATCCGGCAGAAACTTCAGGGGGAATGCAAAAAAGGGTTGCAATTGCCCGGGCAATTGCAATGAACCCCAGATATCTTTTTTGTGATGAGCCGAATTCAGGTTTGGATCCGAAAACGGCCATTGTGATCGACAACCTCATTCAGGACATTACGCGGGAATACAACATTACCACTGTTGTGATCACGCATGATATGAATTCGGTATTGGAGATCGGCGAAAACATCATGTTCCTGCACCAGGGTATAAATGCATGGCAGGGGGATCGTCAATCTATTATTACGACGGATGCCAAGGCCGTTACTGAATTCGTCTATGCTTCAAAGTTCATGAAAGACTATAAGAAAAGAATGAAGTGATCATTCTTTTCTTACGATCAAAATTCGTTAATGTATCAACGGATAGAAACAGTTTTGCTCACTGTTCCCTGCTCACCGGTCATTGAGAATTCGTAGATTCCCGAAGACAGCCCATCAACATTGATTTGGAAGCTGTTGGTGCCTTTTGATATAGATTTTACGAGCACTACTTTGCCCGTTAGATCCGTCAATCTTGCAACCGCATCTGTCTCGAGTGATGTACAATTCACCTGAAATTGGTCTTGAGCAGGATTCGGATAAATGCGTAGCATAGCTTCATCAGCTTCAGCTATTTCATTAACTCCGTTCGCAAGGTTCAACCTGATCATAGCACATCTGGGCTGACCGAGCCATCCCGTATTCGGATCGTCAGCAGAAAAGGTGTAGCCGGGAGCGGAATTAGTGCCATATCCGACGTATACGATATTCATACCTCCACCATGGAAAACAGAAGCAAGCACCGGCACACCGGCTGTTACCGTAAAGTTGCTTAAAAGAGGAACGGTAACCCAACCCCCAATATTGGTCGCGTCAAGATCAACAATATCAGATTCCTCGGAAGCAGCAATCGAGAATTCAGTGCCCGTCCATTCATAAAGCTCTACTGTCATAAATGATCCGACATCGGTTCCCGGACCGACATACACGGAAACGGAAGTTGCTATATCATTTTCCATTATTTCGTAAGCAACGCCAATGTGATACGGGTCTGAGCCAAGCCCTTGGGTGTCTTGATTCCACCATTCCCCGCCGTAAATTCCGTTATCTGCGGCATAAACCGTATCTGTAACCTCGAACGAGTTGACTTTTGAATTATTGGATAGGTCAAGGTCTGTTTCGTCCTGTTCAATCTGATAGCTAACTGTATACGTTCCCATCGCTGCTGGAGTGAATGTGTTGGCAATTCCTAGCGAATCAACTGTGCTGGTAGCAAGCACTCCAATTACATTTGAAGTATCGCTGAAAACGGATGTGGAGCCATCGTTAACATCAACTGACAGGAACACATTGGTTTGATCGGTCAATCCGATGTTCTCTGCCTGAGCTGTAAAGTCGTGAGGAATTACATGGTTTAAGGGGGTCATGTAATATTCTATCGCGGTATTGAATGTTTCATTTTTTAGTAGAACATCATTCGTGTCGATCTCTTTAACGGCAACATCGTCAATTTGCCAGCCGTAATCCCAGGCACCCTGCCACCAGAATTCGATCTGAACCGTACTTGGGCTAGCAGCAATGGCCGCAGAAATGTCAATGTTAACGTAGTCCGGGTTGGGGGTTCCCGATTGGTCTATGGTGGCATTCAACAAGTAGTCCGTAAAAGTTCCTCCCCCGTCTGTAGTTACTCTTACGGTAGTAATGTCAGACTGCCATCGCCTGAACATTTGTTGGAATTCCAGCTTTACGTTGGCATAACCTGTGCAATCAATGGTGTCGGTAAGGAGATGAGAGTCTTCTGCTCCTCCACCGGAAAAATTGTCTGCGTCAGAATCGATAATGACCCAGCCATTTCCGGCTGAAGACGATTCTAAAGCGGCAGTAGGATAACCTCCCGTATGGCCTACCGTGGTAAATTTCCAGTCTACAGGGCCGGACACGGTTGTGTTGGTCCATGAAGCAGGGATGCCGGAAGCAAAGTCCTCGGACCAGATCACAAATCCTTTTGTACTTGGAGCATCAGAGAAATAAGGGATTGACTCTCCATGCGATTGAGCAGTTTTTTGTTGTGAAATTACCATCCCACAAGTCGAAATCAGAATTAAGCTAAGTATAAATGTTTTCATAGTATCAATTTGTTAGTACCGTAAATGTAATGAATTGAATTCTGAAAAATCAGTGTGTTTGAAACAAACTAACAGGACTGTAATTTAGCAATACAACAATTCCTAATAAAGGAACTCGTTGTACGGGAAGCGGGCCACATGGATCTTCTTCACCTCGTTATACAATGTGTTTTTAAGCTCTTCAATATTCTCTTTGTTTGTGGCTGAAATAAAAACACATTTTTTATCATTCATTTTAGACATCCAGGTTCGCTTCAATTCAGCCAGAGAAGTTGCATTCGCATTTTCATCGTGAATTTCATAGGGTAGATGATCGGCAAAAGAGTAGGCATCAATTTTATTGAAAAGGACAATGGTAGGTTTGTCTAGCGCGCTTATTTCCTTAAGCGTGGAATTCACCACGTTGTACTGATCTTCAAAGCTACCATGAGAAATGTCCAGAATATGGACCAGGATATCTGACTCTCTCACTTCATCAAGGGTGGACTTGAATGAATCGACCAGCTGATGGGGGAGCTTTCTGATAAAACCAACGGTGTCGGAAAGAAGAAAGGGAATATTTTTGACTACAATTTTTCTAACGGTTGTGTCGAGTGTTGCGAACAGCTTGTTTTCTGCAAACACTTTTGATTTACTCAATAGGTTCATGGTTGTTGATTTACCAACATTGGTGTAACCCACTAATGCAACACGGACTAATTTGCCCCGATTTCCTCTTTGTACTGCTTTTTGCTTGTCGATCTTCACCAGCTTCTCCTTCAGAAGGGCAATTTTTTGTTGTATGATCCTCCGGTCTGTTTCGATCTGCGTTTCACCGGGGC
>JAAZYJ010000393.1 GCA_014239715.1 Flavobacteriales bacterium | reverse complement strand
CCAATTCCTGGGTTATTCGCACATGAGCAGCAATCGACTTTCTAATTTTTTTGGAGGCATTGAATTTTCTGAAGGGTTTACTAGAGGTCGAAGAGACAGACAAGCAGGCGGAGAGACAGTCCTGAACGATAAACGCACCGATGTTTTAATGGGAGTTAGAATTGGGTGGATCGTTCCCATCCGTAAAAGAGCACCGAGGGATTTCTACATTGACTAATTGCTAAAATGCTATATTTAATATTGTGGGTAAGCTCTTTTACAACATAAGTGTCAAAAGCTATTATTTGGCCGTATTGCTTGCTTCCCCATTTCAGAATAAAGCTCGCTTGTGGATCAAGGGAAGGAAAAACCAAAAGGTCGGGAGTTACAGCAACTCTATTTGGTTTCACTGCGCTTCATTGGGAGAGTTTGAACAAGCTAAACCTGTCATAGAAAGAATTAAACAACGAGACCCTGCTCTTAGCATCGTCATCACTTTTTTTTCACCTTCCGGATACGAGAACCGAAAAGAGTACAGTAAGGCCGATGGAGTATATTATTTGCCCCTGGACAAACGATCGAACGCCAGGGACTTTCTGGATCGAATAAAACCAAAAGCAGCCATATTTGTAAAGTATGAGGTCTGGTATAATTATTTTTCCGAGCTGAATCAACGTGGCATTTCTCTTTACCTGATCTCTGCCACTTTTCGCAAGGAGCAGATCTATTTCAAGGGGTATGGCAAGTTCATGAAGAATACATTGAAGATGTGCAATTTAATATGTACTCAAAACCAGGAATCACTGGATCTTTTGTTGAAGCATGGATTTTCTAATGCAGTAATGACCGGTGACACTCGCTACGACCGTGTATTGGATCAATTGGAATCCGTCAATCACAACAGTAGGATCGAAGCGTTCAAAAGCGATCAGTTATTGGTAATTGCTGGCAGCTCCTGGCAAAAAGAGGAAACATTATTAAGCAATTTCATTCAGGATAATGCGGGCAGAGCTGTCAAATACATCATCGCACCTCATGATATTCAGGAGAAGCATATACATGAAATACAAACCAAGCTTGGTGTAACCACTGAACGATTCACTGAAATGCCAAAACAAAATACTCAGGTCATGATCCTTGACACCATTGGCCAGCTTGCAAGCGCCTACCATTATGCTAACATCGCTATTATTGGCGGAGGATTCTCAAATGCTCTGCACAACATTCTTGAGCCTGCTACTTTCGGAATTCCGGTTATATACGGGAACAATCATTCCAAATTCCCTGAAGGAATGGAATTAGCTCGATCAGGAGGTGGGTTTTCCGTATCAGAAAATGAATTCAGTTCTGCACTGGATATGCTTATAACAGACGAAGCAAAACGTCAAAAAGCGGGAAACAATTCTAGAAGCTTTGTAGAATCCAAAGCGGGAGCAACCGAGAAGCTGCTTCAACAAATTAAAGAACTGAACTAACGATCTATTATCTCTGCGTCTTCTAAAATATAGTTCAGCTGGTAAATGTCGTCTTTGTTCAGTCGAAGCTTTCCTTTATAGGTGATTATCTGATCAATCCGAAGATCAGTGTATTCCTTTTTCATTTGCACTTCCATCACCGATTCAGGCCCTGCCTGACCACAGAAAAAACATTGACTGTAAGGGTTCGCAGAAAGCACATAATAGCCCTCTACGATATCGATCGGTATGATGTAGCCCCGTATCTGTATTTCCTTCCCATTGTATTTCTTGATGTTATTTCCAAAGGTCGGTACGGCATAGTACGCCTGAAATTCATCTGACCACTTGTCAGAGAACTTGACATCTTTTAATATTTCCCATGTGATCTTAATGGGTTCTGAGCCCGTAAATGACAACGAAATTGTAATCAATGCTATCAGTGGTACTATTTTCAATTTGCTGATCATACTTTTATTTACTTAAAGTGGAAGAAATATCTGTTCTATATGCTTTAATTGCAGGGATTAGAGCAGAAATTGCGCCAATAATCAATGCAACCAGCAACAAATATCCTTCCAACAAGGAAAAATCCCAGGCATTAAATGCGTAGTGATAGTTGTTTTCCAGTATTCCTGACACAACCCACATTCCTAAATGACTGACGATCAATGCAAAGATATAACCTAATAAAGAAAGCAACAATCCCTCGCCCAAGATCATGCCGAATACCTTAAACCTGCTGGCACCTTGCACCCTGATCAACGCTATTTCATACCCCCTATCCTTCAGCGAACTAAACAAGGCAATAAAGACACTTATTGCAGAAATCAACAATACAAAATACCCCATTAGGTTGGCAGTTTGAATACCCGAATCAACCAACTTCAGCATCCGGTCTCTTTCAATATCAGGATCTGCTGCAATGAGGGATGAGTTTCTATTGATCGCATTGGGAATAAACAATTGGGCTCTCTGATTCTTGTACTTCACCAACAGCGCTGTGATCTCTTTCCTGGATTCAGGTATGGTCTTCAATATACTATCTACGTTAAGGGGTTTGTGATCGTGACCGTGGTGCTCATGTCCGTGGTGATCGTGGTCGTGGTGATGGCCGTGATCGTCTGCCTTTAATCCAGGCCCTTCAATTTCCTCAGAGTCATTATCCAGAATCTCTATTTCTTCTTGGACTATTACAGTGGAATCACCTTCCATTTCCACCGAATCTTTCCTTTTGCTCGTCTCAACATCTTCTTTGGATTTAAGATCAAAGCTTGCTTCATTGCCATGACCTGAGTGGACTATCCAGGAGCTGCGGTAATCGCACAGAAGCAGATTATCCAATACCTTTCCTGTTCTTTCTAGTATCCCTACTACTTCATATGGAGATGCATCGTGTGCATGGTCGTGTTCATCGAGCAGCTCATTTCCGATTCCATGTCCGCCGGTTATTCTTTTGCCCAGCTTTAGCTTATTCGGGTACTTCTCAAACACATTCGCTCCAACCACGACCTGCATCGGTTTATCCCATAATTTCCCTGAGCTTAGCTTTGCTTCATACATGGTTATATAATCTGTTGTTGTTCCGACAATCCTGTATGTATTGAAATTATCTCCGACACAGATAGGGATAGAGCCCGCTACAAAAGGATGGTCTTTCACAAAAGAACAGCTGTCCTGATGAATGTTTCCTGTGGGATTGTCGATGTGATAGACACTGCTCAAAACCAATTGAAGCGGGGATCCTTTAGCCCCAACAACCAGATCGATCTCGGCAAGGTTGTTTTTAAATTTTTCGTCTATCTGACCTTGTGTAAGGATCAATACGATCACAATACTCAAACCTGATGCCATCAGCAAAACAGCTAATCCTGACCTCCAGGGTCTGTATTTGATATTTTTCCAGCTTAGCTTAAGCGAATTCATAATTCTATCTTTTTGCCAAAATGTTCTTTTAATCGATTATCATGTGTCACGATCAGCAAAGTGGAGTTTGCATCCGCAGAAACTTGTTTTAGCAACTCGATCACGGTTTTACAGTTTTCATCATCTAAAGCAGAAGTAGGTTCATCGGCGAGTATGAGTTTAGGCTTGTTCACCAATGCCCTGGCTATTGAAACCCGTTGCTTTTCTCCTTCACTGAGATCGGTCACCTTCTCATTGATCTTATGTCCCAGCCCTAGCTTACTTAGCAAGTCTTCAGCCTTCGTCTTGTCGATTTCCCCGGATCCAAGATTTTGCGCAAGAACTACATTTTCGATCACCCGTAGTGACTTAACAAAGTGAGGTTTTTGGAAAATGACTCCAATGTTACTTCCCCGGAAACGATCCATCTTGCTACCACTCAGTACTGACACCTCTGTATTTGCAACTTTGATATTCCCTGTTGCCGGTAAGATCAGACCGGCTATCAAATGCAGCAACGTTGTTTTGCCACACCCTGAACTACCAATAACAAGGGCATGCTCTCCCTGCTGAAAAGCAAAGTCAGGAAAGCTCATGACTTCCTGATCCTTATAGGAAAATGATATGTTCTGAATCTCGATCATTTAAATCCGGTTATAGCAACTGTCGTTGATCTATTAAATGGGGCTTTGTTTCGTGGCCAAGGATGCTGAATATTTAAAAACATCGTGCTTCCATCCGGAGTAAAGTAAGTGCCGGTTGTTTCACTTCCTTTAGGCCCAATGGCAAATCTTAGTAGATCGCTAAGCTCGGGATCCTTCTTGTTCAAAGGTAAAAAATACACCTCGTTTACCAGTCGCCTGGCAGCTTCAACATATTTAGGCACTCTGCCCATATCATACCAATCAATATCTTCATTGATCACCAGATAGTCCACGCCATTGATTTTTTGAACACAATTTCCATCCGGATTGGATAAAACCGTTGCTGAATCCTTTGCATCTATACCACCTTCCAAATAGCTTCTCATTTTATTTGTTGCCGGATCAAACTCCAGGATCCTCCCATGCACATCAGAAAAAATATTGCCTCCTAAATGGAACGATTCCATAAAATGTTTAGCAGGTTTAGCCCCGCCATTTATCCTCCTGTTCCAGTCGAACTGTACGTTACCGGTTTCTGAAATATAAAGCTTTCCATTAGCTTCTTCGATCCACTCGTGTCGCTGAAATAACGTTGCGCCATTCTCTAACGCAATGTCTCTACAACGTATCAGGGAGTTCGTGTCTCTGGGAAGCTCGAGCCACTCGCCGGATTCACCATCTAAACTTTGTTTAAATGCATACAGCTGGCCCTCTGTGTAATCACCTGCTTGATCTGCCACAAACTTAAAAAAAACAGCAACCGGGTAGTCGTCCGTCAGATAAACGGTTTTTTCGTCAGCCATACACTGCGCCTCCTCATGCATGAACCTGCCCATAGCATACAACTTATGCAGCGGCTTTTGGGTCATTGGATCAATTTCAACCATCCAACCAAAGTTGGTATATGCATCCCGCCCGTTCACAGGGGCAAGATTGGAAATATAAGTGCCGTTGAACGAGATGTCCATATTCGAAGAAGGATACGTTTCTTCAGCACTCAAAATCGTTCCCCAGGGCGTGATCGTCCCTCCGCAATTGCGGTGTGTGTCTCGGATTGGTCTGAAATCCACGTGCTTAAAATCTCCTACTGTGTTCCACCCGGCAGAATCTCTTACCACTTCAAAAACAGTTCCGCCACCTCCGTCACCCAGATCAGCATTTACAAATCGTTCTTCGTGGCCTACATACAAATAGCCATGTGTGCTGGAGCCGTCTATCGGTATGTAAATGCAAAGATCATGATTGCCCTTTGCCGGAAACTTCATGCCGTCTGCTCGGGTTACTTTGTCTCTGGCTTCAGTAAAAAGAATTTCGTATTTAAATCCTACCGGCAAGAGCAGATCTATTGAATTGTAATTGGTGTCGATCTCCTGAAACGGCAATGCCGCTTCCTGTGATGCTTCCAATTTTACTGTGTCCAGACTATTGGTCAGCACGTCCAGGTGGAGCTTATTCTGCTGACCATTGCCACAAGAAGCTAAAAAGCCAACGAACAAGAAAGGAACTACTTTTTTCATATCCATAATTGCTAACAACTAATCTGATCCCTTTATACCCGCATCAGCATTCGGACCACTGTCATCTTCAGCTGTCTGTTCCAATAATTTCTTCCGATACGCCTCTGCAAGATCCGGGACTTCATGTTTAAACGAGCGAATCACAAAGAACAGCCCTATTAAGACGCATGGAATTGACAGGTATTGCCCCATATTTAACACTGCAGCTTCAGAAATGGTTTCTGCCTGATGCTCTTTAATAAATTCTATAAAAAATCTGGCGGTGAACAGCAGCGTTAGGAACAAGCCCATTAGGAGCCCGGGCCGTGTATATGCCTTTCTCTTATAGTAGAGCCACATCAATATTCCAAAGATCAATAAATAACACAGCGCTTCGTAAAGCTGTGCCGGATGTCGAGGAGAGGGATCGTATGCACTAATAGAGCCATCCCAATACCGAGAAAAACTAAATGCCCACGGCACATTGGTTTTCACACCCATGATCTCATGATTGAACAAGTTGCCAATCCGAATAAAAAAGGCAGCGAGCGCTATTGCAGGCACAACGCGATCGAAGATCCACAACATGGGCTTTCCCTTTAAAATTCTCTTTGAAAAGAGCAGCAAAGAGAGAATTATGGTAATTGCTGCCCCATGGCTGGCCAAACCGCCTTCTCTGATATTCAAAATACTCCAGAGGTCATCTTTATATGAATCCCAATCGTAGAAAAATACATGACCCAACCGCGCACCAACTACGGTAGCGATCAGCACATATACCAACAGTTTATCCAATTGTTTGAGGTCTTCCCCTTCTCGTTTGAACATTTTCTGAACGATCTGATATCCGAGGAAAAAGGAAACAGCGAACAATAAGCCATACCAGCGTATTTCAAATCCTCCGATAGAGAAGATCGCAGGGTCAATTGTCCAATCAATTGCTAGTAAATTCATAATGCTACTACTCTAATTATTGTTTTTGTCTTCTTCGGGAAAAACATTATTCAGCGGATAAATATCTGCCAATCTCCTCGACGGATCGATCTCTATCTTTTCGATCTTTTTCAGTGGAAATTCAAGATTTAAATCATAAGTAGGATAAGCCCAACCCCAGTCTTTATGCACCTTATTGAACTTTGCCAGGTCAGGCCCTTTTTCACCCCGCATGATCCGAAGGGGTATGTAGTGCCACTCGACCGTTCCATCCGTTAGTGTCACTTTTATGTCCAAAGGCATTGGCATATCCCCTTTCTTCTCTAGGGTCACTTTGGTTGATTTTCCATTTTTTTCGACCGGACCAACTGCATAATCTATCGTGTTGATGGTTCCAATGAACTGCTCGATATACCAATCCAGCTCAAGACCTGATGCTCGTTCCATAACACGCTTAAAATCATCAGGAGTCGGGTGTTTAAATCTCCAGGTGTTGTAATAATCGAGCATCCCTCTCTGAAAAGCTTCTTTACCTACAATGTAGCTGAGCTGATGCAGAAAAACTGCCCCTTTTGAATAAACAGAAATACCGTATGTCCTGTTCTTCTTATAATGATCAGCATGTGTTGTAAGAGGTTCCTGATCTTTGGATCTTGCCAGCATTGCATAACCCATGTAGGAATTGGCTACGGGGTTTGTGGCATTTTTTTCATATAAGTGATCCAACGTAAGCGCTTGTGCGTAGGTAGTGAACCCCTCATCCATCCAGGGATATTTTGATTCGTTGGTGGCCAGCATTCCCTGAAACCAGCTGTGTAAACTCTCATGTACTGTAACGCTTACCAACCCTCCAAAAGAACCATGCGAGGTGATCAACGTACACATCGGGTATTCCATACCTCCGTCGCCACCCTGAATTATGGAATATTGAGGGTAAGGATAAACACCAAAGTGCTCGTTGACATATTCAAAGCTCCCTACCGCATATGGCTGAAGGTCTTGCCAGTTTTGCTCCGACGTATCCGGTTGATACAAAAAATGAATTCTTGTCCCATTTTCCATTTTAACCACGTCATGCCTGTAATCCGGATCTGCAGCCCAAGCAAAATCATGCACGTTTTCTGCTCTGAAATGCCAATGGAGTGTGTCTCCGTCAGGCAATTGCAACCCTTCTCCTTCAGGCATATATCCATGTCCGATCTTTTCCGGATTTTGCAACACACCCGTGCCGCCGATAACGAATTTCTTATTCATGTGAATGGTCACATCAAAATCTCCCCAAACTCCATGAAACTCTCTACCAACATAAGGATTTGCGTGCCATCCTTCTTTGTCGTATTCGGCCATTTTAGGGTACCATTGCGTCATCGAATAATCAATGCCCTCTTTGTTAGATCTGCCCGTTCTTCTGATCTGTATGGGGATCTGACTTTGGAATTCCATTTCGAATTCAACCGTTGTATTTGGTTTTATAGCGTTCGGCAAAGACACTTCCATAATGGTCCCTTCAATATTGTAGCTAACCGAAATTCCTTCATATTTAAGTGAAGTAACTTTATGATAGCCTGTTTCATCTTTGTTCAAATGAAAAATTCTGTCCCGCACTCGGCCGTCCGGGTCTGAAATAGTTCTCGATCGGACGTCCATCATAGAATTCGGCTGAAAAGCATTGTAATACAAATGAAAGAAAACACTGTTCAGCTCATCCGGTGAGTTGTTGGTGTATCTTATCTTTTGTTTACCAGCAAACCGGTGATTCTCGTCATCCATGGTGATGTCCATATCGTACTGTATTCGCTGCTGCCAATACCCCTGATAAACCAAATTTGGCTGTTCCATTGTTGGTGGATTGACCGGCGGTCTTTGTGCGTTCAGGCACACCACTAACAGTACCATCCAACCTGAAATAATAAATCTTCGCATATTCAATTTTTTAGCAATAATCACAAGAACTGTTCCTTTGTAAGGTTCAGCCACTCTAGTGTAGCGTTACAAAAAATGTCTTCAACAATGGAATCGTCCAATCCCATGTCTGTAATGAACTTTCCGATCTCCAGGTCTCCTAGCGGAAAGGGATAGTCGGTTCCAAGAGTTACCCTTTTTGATCCTTGTACTTTCAGAACATACTCCAGCATTAGCGGGTCATGCGTAATGCAATCTACCCAGAACTTACCCAGATATTCTCTTGGGTTAACAGGATTGTCGATAGCGACCAGATCCGGTCTGCAATTAAATCCGTGCTCTACCCTACCGATAGTTGGAAGAAATGAGCCCCCTGAATGAACAAAGTTCAGCCGAAGTCCGGGCAATCTTTCAAGTACTCCCCCAAAGATCATTGAACACATTGCTCTGGAAGTCTCTGCGGGCATACCCACGAGCCACGGAAGCCAGTATCTCTCCATATGCTTTTTACCCAACATATTCCATGGATGCACCATAACTGCAAGTCCCAGCTTTGAGCAGGCTTCAAATATTGGAAAAAACTCAGCTTCATTAAGGTTCTTGTTATTCACATTGGATCCGATCTGAATTCCAACCAGACCGATCTCTTTGATCCTGTTCAGCTCTTTGACAGCCAGCTCAGCATCCTGCATCGGAACTGTACCGAGGCCTATGTATTGCTTCGGGTATTTATGCACTATCTCGGCAATGTGATCGTTCAGAAACTCTGAAACTTCAAGGCAATCTTTAGGTTCTGCCCAATAGGAGAACAAAACGGGTATGGTACAAATTACCTGAACCTGGGTTTGAAACTCCAGATATTCGTTGATCCGCACTTCAGGATCCCAGCAATTTTCATTGATCTCGCGAAAGAACTTACTGTCCTGCATCATCCGTGCCCAGCCTTTCCGGTGATGGTCCAGATGAATGAATCCTCCATAGCCAAATTTGTCTGCCCATTTGGGCATTTTATCCGGCATGAGGTGCGTATGCATATCAATTTTCAGCATAACAACAAGTTGTATTTAGTTTTTGAGAATACGGGCTATTTGTTTCATCTAAGCCCTTTTCTTTATTTTCCATGCTCTTCTTTCTAGGAACAGGATCCGGGCCCCAAGTACCCCAGGGATGACATTTTGATAATCTCCTAACTCCCAGGTACAACCCTTTTATTGGTCCCCATTCTTTAATTGCCTCTGTTGCGTATTGAGAGCAGGTCGGTTCATGTCGACAAGATCCGGGAAAGAGTGGCGAAATTATCCACTGATACAACCTAATAGGCAGGATAAAGATCGTATTTAAAAGTTTCCTCATTTTGGGTTGTGAAAGTTAGCAAGAATTATTTAATTCTTACTACAAAAAAACCCTGTCCAATAACGCAATTGAACAGGGTTCTTCCGATAAAATTCTAGATCATTTGATCCCTAATTTCTTCTTAATGTCTTTCGGTATTCCATCCTTGTGGATCAAGATGTTCATGGTCTTGTATCTCGCATATGGGAATGACGCATAAAAATAGCCGTCACAGCTGTTGTATTTCGTTCCCCAGGAATTCTTTACAATAAAGTACTTTGTGCCATTCTGATCTTTCATGGTACCAGTAACGTGCATGCCGTGATCATCTGTAGTTTCCTGCGAGTCAAAAGCGGCTTGCCTCTCTGCCTGGGTAACCATTCGTTCTTTTCCGGGCGCCATAAAAGCATTGGATACTTTTTCCGCACCTGCAGAGTTAAAATGCTTATCGTCTTTTCCTTTTTCCTTGATCGTGGACACATCTTCCGGCAGGATAGCCAACGCATCTCTGAAAGAGAATCCCTTTTCAGAAACGTCTGCGCCCCATGCGAAGGTGTAACCGTTTTCAACGCATTCTTCCATCACCCTCATGAGCTCATCTATCGGTAAATTATATCCGGTTCTCATTGCCCAGTTATCCTGCACTTCCAATGCGAACTGAGAATAAAAAGGATGGTGCGTGTAAGAAGTCAATGAAATATAGTCGTTCATATCCCAGCCCAATGATTCTGAAAAAGAACCCGGTGTGTATTCCTGACCCTCATAGCTGAATTTGAACTCTTCCATGTTCTCATCAGGAAGGTCACCCAGGTAAGCATCCACAACTCCTGAAACTGCCTTTTTCCAATTTGGGGTAAGCTTTCCACCCTGTGGCTTTTTAGCAAGTACTTCAACCATGGCTTTCATCATTTGTTCCATTTCCTCATGGGAATGTGTTTCTGAACCATATTCCAGTCCTTTGTAAACTTCTTCCGGCACAATACCATATCGCTCGATCACCCAGGGAATATCGTGAAACGCTCCACCCTGTCCAAAATTAAAGGTCCCGTACATCCTCAAGTAGTTTTCTGCCTTTCCTATATACGCGTTCCGGACAATAAACATCTCAGATAAATTGTGTTTCCCTTTTTTCATTCTGAGCAGTTCAGATTCAAAGAAGGACAGTGACGAAAAGCTCCAGCACGTTCCCGTTCTATTCTGATTTTGCACCTCTGTTGCATCGTTATCCGCAATGATCTCAAATTTGTATTCACTGCCTTTTTTGTTCGTTAATGGCTCTTCTTCCTGAGCTATTATCGTACCCGCTGAAGCAATACATACAGCCAGCGTTATTGTTTTTGTTATTTTATTATACATCGTTTAATTTATTATGTAATCCGTTGTGCCATCTCTACTATCTTTCAATTGTATTCCTGCGGCACTTAACTCATCTCTAATTTTGTCTGAAAGGTCGAAGTTCCCATTTACTTTCGCTTCTTGTCTTATCTTGATAAGGATGTTCATGACCTCTTCAATTGGCCCTTGTTTCGTCTTCTGATCATCGCTAAGCCCAAGCACATCAACCACCATCGCCCGAAATGTTTCGGACAGCAAGTTACTGGTTTTCTGGGAAATATTGGATATTTCACCTGCTTTGCCATAGGCATTGATCTTAGCAACAAGGTCAAATAGTGTAGCTATCGCCCTTGGCGTATTGAAGTCGTCATTCATGAATGCATAGCATTGTTCGCACAACTCAACAATCGCTTTGTCTTCACCTTCATCTAGGGCATTCAAACTGAACGGAAGCTTACCCAAGGTTTCCAGTGCAGCCATGAGCTTGTTGTATCCTTTTTCTGAGGCGGACAAAGCATCACTGGAAAAATCCAACGTACTTCTGTAATGCGCCTGCATCATAAAAAACCGAACCACCATAGGTGAATAGGCCTTTTCTAAAAGCTCATTATCACCTGAAAAAAGTTCATAAGGAAGCAAGGTATTACCCGTTGTTTTGCTCATTCTTTTTCCATTCAGGGTAAGCATGTTTCCGTGCATCCAATAGTTCACCGGAGCAGCTTCATTTGCCGCTTTTCCTTGTGCTATTTCACATTCGTGATGTGGGAATTTCAGATCCATCCCTCCGCCATGAATGTCGAATTGTTCGCCCAGGTATTTAGAGCTCATCACAGAACATTCCAGATGCCAACCGGGAAATCCGACGCTCCAAGGTGAAGACCACCTCATTATATGGTGCTCTGAGGCCTTTTTCCAAAGTGCAAAATCGATCGCATCTCTTTTTTCAGACTGCCCATCCAGCTCTCTCGTTCCTTCTCTGAGCTCATCCAGCTTACGCCCTGAAAGCTCACCGTAATTATTTGTTTCTGAATATTTTTTGACGTCGAAATAAACGGAACCGTTCACTTCGTATGCCAATCCTTTGTCTATAATGGTCTGGATCATTTCTATCTGCTCCAGAATATGTCCTGTAGCCGTAGGTTCGATCGAAGGTGGTACGGCATTAAAACTACTCATCACCTTGTGAAAATCAACCGTATAAGATTGAACGATCTCCATAGGTTCCAGTTGTTCGATGCGAGCCTTTTTGGCTATTTTGTCTTCCCCCTCATCGGCATCGTTCTCCAGATGCCCGGCATCCGTAATGTTTCTGACATACCGAACTTTGAACCCCATATAGGTCAGGTATCGATAGACCATGTCGAAAGTCAAGAACGTTCTGCAATTTCCTAAGTGTACATTGCTATATACCGTTGGTCCGCATACATACAGACCTACGTTTGGTTTATTGATCGGAATGAACTCTTCCTTATTTCCAGAAAGTGAATTGTAAATAAAAATCTTGTTGGCTACCGGTCCGGCCATATTCAGATGTCGATTTTAGACTCCATACCAATCTGTTTGAGGAGCTCCATCTTAACAGAATGATCGTTGAATTTTCCCCCGAACTGGCTGGTAATGGTAGAGCTATGAGTGTCCCCTACGCCTCTTGAATTCACGCACAAATGCTTTGCATCGATAATGCAAGCTACGTCTTCGGTTAGCAATACTTTCTTCAATTCTTCCGCGATCTGAACATTCAGCCTTTCCTGAACACTTGGTCTCTTGGCAAAATGACGTACTATCCTATTGATCTTGGAGATACCAATTACATTGTCTTTGGCAAAATACGCAACATGAGCTCGACCTATGATCGGCACAAAATGGTGTTCGCAAACCGAGTAAACCTCAATGTCTTTTTCAATTAACATCTGGTCATAATTGTAGGCGTTCTTAAATAAGGATACGAGTGGCTTGTTGGCAGGATTCAGCCCTGAAAATATTTCCTCAACATACATTTTTGCTACCCTTTTAGGAGTTCCGGCTAAACTGTCGTCATTCATGTCCAGTCCCAGCGTGACCATGATCTGTTTGAAATGTTCCTCAATGATCTCGATTTTCCTAGAATCCGGTAGATCAAATGCATTTTCTCTTAAAGGAGTATCTGCGGACGTTGCCACATGATCTTCTCCCATCGCCACTATGTCTTTCAATTCGCTCATTTTTAGAAGGTGTAAATATAGTTAAACTTTGTGTTTTCCCGAATGCAACAGTCAGATAACAAAAAGTATGCCTAATTGTTCTTGAATTTCACACAAAAAAACACAATTGATGTAAGGTCTTCTATTGTACCCAACAAGTGAAAAATGGCTTTGTATAGACGGAAGGTAAATGTTCAAGAATAAAGGAAGCTACTTCGTACCTTCGGCACATATGGATCTCGACAGCGTTATTCGGGCTTCTTAATGCAGTGGTAAATTGCGTGCCACGAAGTGTCTTGTTTCGGTGTATACTTCAGAAAATATAAGTTTGACCCCGCAGCTTTATCGATATCGAGCGTGAAATCAGTCCCATAGGTATTGATCGCATAGACCTCCTTTGACTGCAGATAGTCCATTACTTTGTGAATGTCCGCACTATGACCATCACCTGCCTCCCAGATCACATGGCTGGCCGTAACGTGCCATTTACAGAAATCGACTTCAAATGCGGAATTTTCTTCATTTTCAACGACAAGCTCACGCTGGAACGCTTCGTAGGTCTGAGCATTCATGTCGAAAAAACTACATGCTATCACAAATAAAGTTAACCACTTCATTTCTTGTAAGTTGCAGTAGTAAGCTGTAGAAATTAATGGTTGGACGTTGTTTTACGGAAACTACCCATTAGGTTACAGATATACCCTTCTTTTTCGCTGTGTTTTCGATTAAGTATAGGAATCGTTGGATAAACGACCATTACCCGTAATATTCATTAGGTTTGAT
>JAAZYJ010000412.1 GCA_014239715.1 Flavobacteriales bacterium | reverse complement strand
TAACATCCTCTATCAGCATCGTGTCAAGGTGTTTGTTTCTGGTGATGAGCTCTTTGATCACCAGAGCCCCCAGATCGTCGCACCTCACCGGTGAAAGGCTTCCTCCGAAATTCCCAATAGGTGTTCTTATGCCATCAATAATATATACGTCTTTCATGGTTCTTTTATACCTCCCAATTCTTTTCAGTTCTATAAACAGTTCCTTTAAACAAGGCAACCGTTTCTTTGTCTTGATTCAATATTTTTATATGATAGATGCCGATCTTATTCGTTAGGCTTACCTCTTCAGCCTCTGCCGTGATCACATCACCTTCTCTTAAAGGATGTGTATGTGAAATTGACGTCTCTACAGATACACTTTTGCGACCGTGAGAATTCGACGCAAAGGCCAAACAACTATCAGCCAAAGCATAAGCAATTCCGCCATGTGCAATGGAAAACCCATTCAGCATTTCTTTTCTGATGGTCATCTTCAGAATTGAGACGCCTCGATCATCATTGACCCTTTCCACACCCAGCCACTGACTGAACGGATCATTATTGAACATCAGATCAACTACTTTCACGGCCTTTTCTTTATCTGTCATAAGTGCAAATGTCTATAGTTTTTAAAAGTATCAATTTTAAAACTATTTGAAAAACACAAAATTCAAAGAGAACCAATTGATAAATTTAGCTTGGTGAGGTATATCTTGATAATAGCCGCAGTATTTTCGACCTGGATGTTGTATTCACAAGAATTCGATCTGTCGTTTTCGCATCGTTCGGGTGTGTACGAAGGTGAGATCGAAGTTGCAATTACCGGCACATTTGATAAGCTGTATTATACGACCAATGGCACCCACCCTAAGCATGGCAAACGATACAGTACTCCTCTAAAGATTGAAAAAAATACGGTACTGAGAGTTCAGCCGTATTACAGTGGTAAACGAATGGATACGACCTTTCTGCGGTCCTTCTTATTCGATTTTAAAACAAAACTACCGATCGTTTCAATTGCCATACCTGACAGCTCTATGTGGTCATCTGATCGTGGGATCTATGCAAAAGGAAATAATGCGGTTTACAATGACAGCACGAAGCATTGGGAGAACTGTAATTTCCAAAAGAAATGGGAAAGGGCCATGCACGTAGAATACATAGATACGTCTGGAAATGTACTATTCAACCAACAAGCAGGTATAAGAATATTTGGTGAAACTACGAGAAGATTATCTGAGAAGTCTATGAAAATTGTGGCACGTGAAGAATACGGAAAAAATCGTTTTGAAGGAGCAGTATTTCCACTAAAGCCCCATATTGTTGAGCATAAACAATTCGTATTAAGGACTTCGGGTAATGACTACCGCGGCACTCGCTTCAAGGATTGTCTGAATTCCTACTTAATAAGGGATCTGGGGGTGGACTATATGGCATATCAGCCGATTCAATTGTTCATCAACGGACAGTACTGGGGGCTGTATAATTTACGAGAGAAGGTAAACAAGCACTTTTTATGTTACAACCATAATGCAGCTTTTGATTCCAGCTCAATTATCATGGGTAGGTGGGTTCGACAGCATGGGAATGCAAGAGACTACATGCGCATGTACCGGTTTTTTGAAAATTTGGATACGATGGACAATTCTGCCTATATCAAGGTGAAAACAATGCTTGACATTCGTAATTATATTAATTATCGGGTATTTCAGATCTTTCTGAACAACTCTGATAGCAGGGGTAATATTAGATATTGGAATTCAAGGGATCTTGATGGAAAGTTCAGAATGATATTCTACGACTCTGATCACTCACATGGGAAGTACTCCAGAAAATTTCTTGAAGCATGCCTGAGTGACTCAAGAACCTATTGGTTCAATCCCAGCTGGAGTACCATGTATTTGACCAGCTTAATGGAGCATGATGAGTTTAAAGCTGAATTTGTGAATCAGTTTGCACACTTGTTGAATACAAATCTGCATTATAATACAATTGATGAGGCTGTGGATCAATTTGTGAATATTTATGGTGATGAGCTGCCCAGAGATAGAAATTCATTGCCAAGATATTTCCGGAACAGTGCCCTGAAAGAGTCGGTATGGCTCGAAAAGGTCGATCAGATCCGGAGCTTTGCACGGCTACGAGCTGTGCATATGAGGAAGGAAATAGATCGTTTAATAACCCACAAAGGAACTTATTTGTTGAAAGTAAATAGTGACTCAGGTTTTGTGGCTATCAATGGAAATGCCCCGGTGTCACTTCCGTATCAGGGCATCTATTTTAAAGGTATTGATCTTGAAGTTCAGGTATTGCAAGACGAGAACTGGATATTTACGGGTTGGTCAGACGGTAATGAGGATACGATAAGAACGTTCTCCGGTAGTAAGGATACAATTGAAATTTCCCCTCAATTCAGGCTTAATGTGCGTGTCGATACTTTGAATACAGCTTCCGACCTTATATCGGATGAGGATGTTCAAGAAGTGCTTGCGCAAAGTGAGCGGGAATATGAATCCTGGAACTTCAACAACCTATTACTGTATGTCGCATATGGGTTGATTTTCATTGGGTTATTTTTGATCTCGACTTACTTTTTAAGGCGCAACAGACTAGCCCAACCTGTCTAAATCTCTAATAAGCATTTTACCTCTTTCCATGTAGATCAAATCTGCTTTCTTCAGCTCGTTTAAGATACTTGTGACCGTCTGCCTAGTTGTAGCTGTTAAACTGGCGAAATCCTGATGCGTAAGGTTGTGTTTGATCATGATCTCATCCCCTACGGCCTGTCCTTGCTTTTTAGCAAATTCTTTTAATAAGTCTGTCACTCGTGTATACGTGTCTTTAAACATCAAGCTCTCAATTTTGTCTTGAAACTGAACAAGGCGATCCCCCATAATTTTTGAAATACCAAGAGAAAATTCGGCATTTTGTTGCATTAGCTTCTTCAAATCGAAAACATCAACTGTGCATATTACGTTATAGTCATCCATTGCTTTGGAGTAGTTTGCACGAAGTTTCTGTGTTGAAATAGCCATAATGCCAAAAAGTTCTCCAGGGAAGTAAATGTGTTTGATCATTTCCTTGCCTTCAGAACTATATGCGCCGAGTTTAATGCGTCCCTCAACAACACAGAAAATTGATGTAGATGGGTCGCCAGGGTGGAATACAAACTCACCTTTTCCAATGGTTTTTACAGTCGATTTCTCTTCTAGCCAACGCGTTTGTTCGTCAGTAAGCACACTAAAAGCATCCAATCCCATTAATTTGTTCATTGTTCTTATCATTTTCTTCACTTATTCATGACATATTCCTAATAGTAACAGTTGTTAAGAATATTTGTTCTTTCTGATATCAATTCAACTTTCTTAAAAGCGATGTTTGTTTGTTGTTTGGAGAGAATTACCTGTTTTAGAACCTTTACGCAGTTATTCCTGTAGCAAGTTTTTCGGAACAACGGGAATTCAGAATAAAGAAAAGAGTGACGCATCCGGTC
>JAAZYJ010000411.1 GCA_014239715.1 Flavobacteriales bacterium | reverse complement strand
GACTCCTTAGAGATCCAAGCCCATGGTATTTGCAGAAAGTGCCATTAAAACAACTTGGCAATCAGTTCATCTTGACTAAGTTCGACTATATTCCTTGGAAGCACGTTATGAATAGACAGTCTATTTATTGAAGTTCTGATCAATCGTAATGTAGGAAATCCAACAGCCGCAGTCATCCTTCTTACTTGTCTATTCCTTCCTTCTGTAATCGTCAATTCGATCCAGGTTGTTGGAATATTTGCTCTGAAACGGACAGGTGGATCCCTTTCCGGCAGCCAGTCAGGAGGAGCAATTGCCCTCACAATGGCGGGCGCTGTTACATAGTTTTCTTTTTTAATTCTAATGCTTACGCCTGTTCTCAACTTTTCCAATGCTTCATTAGAAATGCCTCCCTCAACCTGAATCAGATATGTCCGACCATGTTTGTTTATAGGGTTAAGCAATTTTTCAGTCAAGGCCTTATCGTTTGTTAAAATTAACAGCCCTTCACTGTCTGCGTCCAATCTGCCAACGGGATAAACATCTTTTGGAAGCTCAGCTAAATCTGCCAGCGTTGATTTGTCACTCCCTTTTTCTTTCGTAAACTGAGAGAGCATATTCATTGGTTTGAAAATGGCGAAATATCGCTTCACATCATAAATCTAAGAATATAGGGTAACTTTGCATTGTGGAAAGCAAACGCCCAATAACCGATTGGCTGCCAATTACCAAAAAAGAAGTAGAGAAAAGGGGATGGCAAGATTTAGATGTGGTACTCGTATCAGGAGATGCATATGTTGATCATCCATCCTTCGGGACAGCGGTGATCGGGAGAATTATTGAAAACGAAGGTTTTCGGGTTGGTGTTATCCCTCAACCCAACTGGAGGGATGACCTACGTGATTTTAAAAAGTTCGGGGCGCCCAAATATTTTTTCGGCGTTACGGGTGGGTGTATGGATCCAATGGTCAATCATTATACGGCCAACAAAAGGAAACGTTCTACTGACTCATACACACCGGATGGAGTTGCCGGATTCCGCCCTGATTACGCGACTACCGAATACACTAAAATTTTGAAGGAGCTATATCCGGAGGTCCCTGTCCTTATAGGAGGAATTGAAGCTTCATTGAGAAGGGTAACACATTATGACTATTGGTCAGACCAGCTCATGCCTTCAATCCTGGCAACTTCGAAAGCAGACCTCCTTGTTTACGGTATGGGAGAACAGTCTCTACGTGAAATATTAAAGCTGCTTAAAAAAGGTGTGCCCTTCCATCAGCTCACAATGGTTAAACAGACCGCCTATCTGAGACCGAAAGAGACTGGAATTCTAAAAAACAAAAAATGGACAGACCTGGAGCTATCGTCACACGAGGCTTGTCTTGCCGACAAAAAAACTTTTGCAGCAAACTTCAAGTATGTTGAACAGGAATCGAACAAAACAATTGCCAATAGAATCATCCAACCTACCGGTAGCGAGAATCTGGTGATCAATCCGCCGTTTCAGACTATGACAGAAAAAGAGATCGATGCCTCTTTTGATCTGCCATACACACGCCTTCCACACCCCAAATACAAGAAAAGAGGACCGATCCCTGCTTTTGAAATGATCAAGTTTTCGATCAACATGCACCGGGGTTGTTTCGGAGGTTGCAGTTTCTGTACCATTTCGGCTCATCAGGGGAAATTCATTGCCTCCCGAAGCGAAGAATCCATTATGAAAGAGGTTGAACAAGTAACTCAAATGTCTGACTTCAAAGGATATATTTCAGACTTAGGGGGGCCGTCGGCCAACATGTATGGACTTAAAGGAATTGATCAGTCAATTTGTGATAAATGTGTAAGCCCCTCATGCATTCATCCCGTGATCTGTTCAAATCTGGATACAAACCACACGCCAATGACAGAGATCTACAAAAAAGTGGATGCTCACGAAAAAGTAAAAAAGGCCTTTGTCGGTAGCGGTATCCGGTACGATCTGCTTGTTAAATCTTATAATAAGAACGGCGACGAAAAATCATTAGATGAGTACATGGAGCAAGTCCTGACCAGGCACGTTTCCGGCAGACTCAAGGTGGCTCCTGAACACACCTCTGACGAAACACTGAAAGTGATGCGGAAACCTTCGTTCAAACATTTCCACAAGTTCAAAGAAAAATTTGACGCAATTGACAAAAAGAACGATCTGAATCAGCAGCTGATCCCCTACTTTATTTCATCACATCCCGGAAGTAAAGAAGAAGACATGGCAGACCTCGCCGTCGAAACAAAAGACATGGGTTTCAAACTAGAACAGGTTCAGGGGTTTACACCGACTCCCATGACCGTTGCAACGGTAATTTACTACTCAGGTTATCATCCTTATACCCTGAAACCTATGAAGACTGCAAAGACCAAAGAGGAGAAACAAAATCAACACAAATTCTTTTTCTGGCATAAAAAAGAAAATCATGGCTGGATACGGAGCAGACTTAAAAAGTCCGGCAGGCCTGAATTGGCAGAAAAATTGTTGGAAGGGACTGGCAGCGAGAAAAAAGTGCCCAATTGGTTGGCAGAAAAGAGGCAGCAAAAGAACACGTCTGACCGTAAAAAAACTCGATAACTTACTTCATTAACCGCGTCACCTTCAAATATTTTCCAACTCTACTTTGAACCTCAGGGTCATCTGTATCCCAAAGGCCGTTCTTCAGATATCCGTAGAAATATACTGATTTACCAACCAACGGCTTTAGTGATCCCGGACGGATTGTAGACTCAGAAAATTTGATGAAGTACTGCTTGTCATCGAATGCCAAATAGTAGTCTACGATCTCCAGGTGTTTT
>JAAZYJ010000273.1 GCA_014239715.1 Flavobacteriales bacterium | reverse complement strand
TAATTCGGATTTCTGCACGCAATGTAACGGTCAAAAAAAAAGCCTTCTGCAATGCAGAAGGCTTTTCATCACAAATGAATGTTTTTAATTACTGTACCAATGCTTTAAAGTCTGCATCTTCAAAGTACTTCATAAATTCTCTGTCCTGAGCTGCTTTTGACTTACACTCAGCATCTTTGGCGATCGCCTCCTTAAGGTTACTAACCAATGTCTCTTTATTTCCGGTTCTTGCAGCTACTACGGCTTTCAAATAGTGTCCCATAGCAGAAGCTGATTCAGATGAAGCATCAATTGCAGCGACAGCACCGTCAGTATCACCATTTAAATATTTGGCCAGCCCCAAATTGAACGTCTCATATGAGCCCATATTGTCGATTGCAGCAGCATACTCCGCTTTCTTGATCTGAACAAGACCCAGATTGTACTTCGCTTCCGGACCAGCTGAAAGACCTTCGTTAAACAATTCTTCTGCTTTAGCAATATTGCCATTCATTCTCGCAATAACCCCAAGGTTATTCTTAACGATCGCGTCCGAACCAAGCTCTGCTGCCTTCTCAAACTGAGCGGATGCATCATCCATCTTGTTCTGAAGCATAAATACGTATCCAACATTGTTTACTGCTCTCCAGTCTTTTGGGAAGTTCTTCTCGGCAACCTGATACAATCTTAGTTTTTCATTCAGGTCATCCACCAAGTTGTTGGCTGTGAACAGCAGCTCTTCCAACGTCATTGAATCCGGCTTCGCCTGCGCCCACTGAAGAAGCTCCTCATCCGTCAATCCATTCAGGTCATAGCTTAGAGTCATTTGTGATCTTCTCAGCTGTGGAAAAATATCGTCTTCCAAAAACTTATATGTGTGTGCCAATGTTTTTATTTCGGCTTCTCTTTTCGTATCATCTCCGTTCATTTCTGCAACCGATATGATGATGTTCTTATCCGGATGATCCGAAGCAGAGATCAGGTCTTTTAACCCTGCCCAGTCTTCACCTTTAGGCATCAGATTATAAAATCCGTCTTGTTGGCCGGCTTCGTACCCTGCCTTCTTCATTATGCCAACCATTGATGCCTTTGCACTATTCGCCCTGTCTGACGCGAGATTGTCATTCTTTTCGATCTCCCCTTCCGGTGATGCGTAGGACATGATCCCAATTTGCTTCATGACGATCTTCGGGTTGGTCATTGAAGTTGTCAACCACGTGTTGAAATCAAGAATATCCTGATCTTTTAATTCCTTAGACCTCACGTTGAACTTTCCTTTCAAGTAATTTATTGTTGCTCCTGTAGAGTGCTGAGTTACCCTGACGAAATTATCTTCCGCAGCCACAACCTTATCATCACTCATAAGCATACAAGGTGTGTGTATTACACCATCAGCAATTTTGTCCGTAAGGATCTCGTCCATCACCTTTGTACCTTTTTTCGGCAACAATTTCACTTTAAGCTCAGAGGCAGCAAATTCCCCGCACTCACAGCCGATCTCACTATTATAGGTAAAGGACTTACCAGCTTTAGGGACGACAATACCATTTCCGGCAGCTTTTTCCCCTTTAAAATATTCCGTTTTGAATGATCTTTCTGTACCGTCTGAATTAATCAATACAGGTGTGACCTCAACAAGGGCCTTGGCATTCAAGCCTTTTTCAATAAACTTTCCATTGATACGCAAAGTACAGGTGTCTCCATGCTGTTCGATCGGATTTGGTGTTACTGTGTACTCCAGGTCTTTCAATAGAGTACAAGAAGCAGCAAAACTACCAACTAGTGAAGCTATTGCAACGAGTTTCAGGTTTCTTCTTTTCATTACTAGTTTTTAAAAGTATTCAATATGTGCTGCAATAATAACCAAAGTTTTTAACTCTGCCAACAGATAAAATGGTTATCTGACCTACTGAATCGCCAACAATTTGGATTGAATTAAAGACTCAATTTCTGCTAAATGTTCGGGGTATCGTAGAAAATCATATTTGGTTACATCCAAAAAAAGTGAATTCAGCTCTTTATGCGCCGAAACATACTTTAAATATCTTTTATTGATCTGCTCTAAATATTCACCGGAAATATCCTGCTCCATATTTCGATTACGCCTCCTTATGTTTGATTGGAGTCGCGCTACATCTGAGCTCAGATATATGTACAGGTCCGGTCGTCTGATCTTATCAAATAAAATTTGATATACTTCCTGGAACAGTCTAAATTCTCTTGCGGACAAACTGTTTTCAGAAAAAATCAATGACTTTTCTATGAAATAATCCGTCACTATTGGTCTATTCAATTCCAATGCCTTCCTTAGCTGACTGAACCGGTCTACGATGAACCTCAGCTCAGTCTGAAAATTCATATTGGCATCGCTCTTGTAGAAATCACTTAGAAATTCGTTTTCCTCAAATTCTTCGAGAACCAGTGAATAATCCCACTTTTCCGACAACGCTTTTGCGAGACTGGTTTTACCCACACCAATATTACCTTCAATGACTATAAATGGAGACTTATCCAATCTGACAAATTTGAATTGAATCTAAACATAAATTCAATAGCTCATTAATGGTCTTGTTAAAAATTGGATGCACTCGGTTCGGCGCAATTTCATTCATTGGGACCAAAACAAATTTCCTGTTATGGAAATGAGGATGAGGTATTTTAAGTGAAGGTAAGCTCTCTATGCGATTCCCGAACAACAAAATGTCTATATCAATAAGTCGGTCTTCATACCCTGAATGAGAACGTGTTCGTCCCAGCTCATTTTCGATTTTCAGGAGCTCATCAAGTAACGGAATCGGTTCCAAGGCTGTTTCGAGCTCTACGCAAACATTGTAATAATTGTTCTGCGAGTCATAGCCCCATGCAGAAGTTTCGTAAATCGACGATCTGCTCACGAGCTCTCCATGCTGCCGGATCGCCCTGATCGCGGAGTCAATGCTTTCTTTACGATCGCCTAAATTGGCCCCCAAGCCAATTACCACACTGTATTTCATATTCACAAAACTACGTTTCTTACCCGTTGTACTCAAAAAAAACCACTTGTGTATATTCTTAACGGTCTTCCATCCGCAAGTTATACTTTAGCTTCACAACAATTATACAACTGAATTCACATGAGATCATTTTTTAGAACATTACTAGCATCATTCTTAGCCTCATTGGTTGCCTTTATATTAGGAGGCATTATCGTTACCTTTTTCTTTGTTGGCAGCTTGAGTGCCCTTTTCGGAAGTTTCGGCACACAATATGAGGCAAAATCAGATAAACTTTCTGACAATTCATTTCTGCACATTAAGCTAAACAAGCTTCTGTCTGAAAGGACTCACACAACCTTTTCTCAAACCAGCTTTCAATTGGACGACAGGCTCGGGATCGATGCGATTCTGGCGGGAATTGGTGCTGCCAAAGAAGATGATAAGATCAAAGGAATATACCTCGACATCTCAGGGGTTGTAGCGGCAGGCATGGCTACACATGAAGAAATTAGACAGGCACTGATCGATTTCAAAAAATCGAACAAATTCATTGTTGCCTACAGCGAGGTCTATTTTCAAAGCAACTATTATCTGGCATCTGTTGCCGATGAAATGTACATCTATCCGGAAGGTGCCGTTGATTTCAGGGGCCTTGGAGCTGAATTGATGTTTTTTAAGACAATGCTTGATAAATGGGGAGTCGATATGCAGATCATTCGAGGATCGAACAACAAATTTAAAAGTGCTGTAGAACCGTTCATGCTAGACCACATGAGTGACGCGAACAGAGCACAGATGGAAACCCTACTTTCATCCATGTGGAACCACATGAAAAAAGGCATAGAAAATGAACGTGGTATAAGTATGGATGATCTGGATAAGATCGCAGATAGTGTATTAGTAAGAAACGCTCAGGACGCCGTCGATCACAAAATGGTGGACGGATCAAAATACAAAGACGAGATGATCGATCTTTTGAAGGTCAAAATGGGTGTCGAAACAACGAAGGACCTTAACGTTGTTGAGTTCCTTAAATATGCCAAACAGCAACAAAAGAAGAAGCGCAAGAAAGGTAATCGCAAAGGTAATATTGCCGTGGTGTATGCAACCGGAGGTATAAGCGGCGGCGAAGGAGATATGGAATCCATCGGTTCCGAAGGCGTATCTAAAGCACTTCGAGCTGCCAGATTAAATGACAGTGTAAAAGCGGTTGTTTTCCGAGTCAACTCTCCCGGCGGAAGTGCACTTGCTTCTGATGTGATCTGGAGAGAATTGAAATTATTAGAAGAAACGGATAAGCCCGTCATTGTATCCATGGGAGATTATGCGGCATCAGGCGGCTACTACATTTCTTGTGCCGCAGATAAGATATACGCCCAGCCAAACACGCTTACGGGTTCGATCGGTGTCTTTGGCGTAATCCCTAATATTGAAGGACTTTTGACCGATCACATCGGGATAACAACCGATCGGGTAGAAACCAATGAATACGCCATGCTAAACATAACAAAACCACTTGAAGATGCTGAAATAAAGATCATCCAGGAAGGGGTTGATGAGGTCTATGATCTATTTAAAAGGCGCGTAGCGAACGGTCGGGATGCCCTGGATGTTGCCGGTGTTGACAGTATTGGGCAAGGCAGAGTCTGGAGCGGCATCGATGCGGTTGAGATCGGACTCGTTGACGAGCTGGGCGGTATCAGGGACGCCATCAATTACGCAGCAGAAATGAGCGAAATAGAAGAGGACGATGTTTGTGTGATCGAATATCCGTTGATCGAGGACAATGACCTGGAGGTATTGCTCGAACAATTTGCTGAAGCAATGGACGAGGGCAAAGACAAAAAGGAGCCTGGACTTAGCATGCAACTTATGAAGCAGCTAAAAGCGATCGATGAAGCGACAGGAATGAAAGGAATTCAGGCCAGATTACCATTCGAGCTTTACTTTAACAATCAACTAAGTAAGTAGTCGAATGCAAGCAACTTTAGAACCGTTTAATGCAGGTGCATATAAAAAATCTAAACTGGAAAAAGGACTGGTGGTCAAGTCACTTTAAGATCTTTGCCGATGAAGAGCAGGTTGGAATGTTGATCAGTGAAACATTTGCGAAAACATCGGTCGGCGAATTAAATTCGAATCGCTATCAGTTTGACACGAAAGGGTTTTTTAAGCCAAAAACAACCATTGTTGATAGAAACGATCAGTCAATAATCGGCGAAATTTCCTACAATGGATGGAGTACAAAGGCGATTGTATCGATGGGCGAAGTCAAGTTCATCTGGAAGCTTGAAAATTTCTGGCCAATGAAATATAGACTTTATAGATCAAGAAGTCCAATCATACACTACTCGAGCTCTGCAAAAGGAGGCCAGATACAATCTGAAGTCGATGACGATCTGCTCTTGCTGTCAGGTTTGCATATTGCCAGTTATTACGAACAGGTATATCTTTGGTCATTGATCATTCCGCTTATTTTCTTTCCCGGGTTGGGGGTCTTATCCTGGTTCTTCAATTAAGCGTCTGCGTCAGGAGCGACGATCATCTGATCCATTCGAAATATTTCCCCGAATTGACTCAGTGGACGCCGTTCATACAAAAGTTGTATTCGATCACCATGTATTATCGCCATTTGAATATAATGTCATCGAATTCCGAGTATAATTTAATAAATTGTAAGGTGGCTCAAGTTTAGTTATGAAGGGTGAATGTATCCTCATTGCTTAACAACCCTTAAAGCAACCTCAACACTTTTAAAAAAATAACACCCATGAAAGCAATCTCTACCCTACTCTTACTTTTAGCATTTACAAGCCTAGTTGCCCAACCCATTGTTTTACCTTCTTATCAGCAAGGTCAATATGAGAACGACACCGTGTACACCTATTATGGTTCATTGCCGTCTGCAGGTATAGGGAATATTGGTTTCGGTGGGTCATTGCTGTCAACAGGTTTTATAACCGGAGTTGACTTTAAAGTGGTAGTCGATAGCACAGATCCGGGAGTTTCGCCAATACATGCAGCTTTCCGAGACTCACTGGGAACATTTGTCCCCGTCTATCAGGGAGACACTTTGGCTGTCCCTGCAGCATTCCAATTGTATGCAGGAGCCATTGGCTTTCGTGTTATCCTTGAGGGCACTCCGCAACTGGCGAACGAAACGTACCTGTGTAACCTGGAATACACATTTACCACTGGAACAGACTGGGGCATGCTCATAATGGAGAGCACGCTTGACTCCTGCCTGGTAGATCCGGGTACCGGATTAATAGAAATCACTGAAGATCAAGAAATCAACGTTTAACCAAACCCATTCAAACAGCGTACAACAATTGAATTTGAAAATCACTCAAATGAACCATATACCTGTATTTTGTATGACCTCCTGGGAAAAGAGATCAGGACAATCAAGAATATTGGCTCAAACAGAATCGTGGTCGAAAAAGAAGGGTTGCCATCCGGAACCTTAATTTTTCAATTGCGAAATAAATATGGAATAATATCCACGGGCAAGCTGATGGCGGAACACTAGTTGAACAATGTTCGTTACATGATCTGATAACAATAATCCGAATCATTCGTTAGTACATTTGTGGATTGGGAAAGTTAGACTGGTTTGAAAATTGCAGGTAGGAAACAATTATAAGTGCTAATACCAATCCTTATTTCGATTACGATGAAGATTTTTACGAGCATTGTTATTCTTGTGATCAGCGTTAATCTGAACGCTCAGCTAAATCCCGGATTTGAACCTGAAGAGGCTCGAGACCTTATCGCCATTTGCAACAGCTATACTTTTCTTGAGCTGTATGAAGATGATACAGATATAATCCCCAAAGGCTATAAAAAGAAGTTTACTTCCGAAACCATCGGGATGGACAATCAATTCCAGATCTACTCAACAGGCAAAACAGGAGTAATACATTTTAGAGGGTCTACCGCTCAAGTAACAAGCTGGATCGAAAACATGTATTCTGCTATGATCCCTGCAAAAGGGCTCGTCAAGATCAATAATAAAGAGCATACTTATCAGTTTGTAAACGACACTTTAGCGGCTGTGCATTCAGGTTATGCGCTTGCTATCCTTTTGCAAGCGCCGAGTCTGTTGGAGCAGATCAAAAATCTGAATGCTCAAGGAATTCACTCTATACTGATCACCGGCCATAGTCAGGGTGGCGCACTTGCAACACTTTGCCGGACTTACCTCGAGAACTTACCTTCAGAAATAGTATCAGACAAAAACAAGTTTAAAACGTACAGCTTTGCCAGCCCAATGGTGGGAAACAAAGCATTCGCTGAGGAATACAATGCGATGTACAGCGCGAATAAAACAAGCTTCAGGATCATCAATCCCGCGGATATGATCCACGAGATGCCGGTGCATTACGATGAAGACAAAAAGTTAATAAATACTGAGCGCATATTCAATACCATCAGTGGCAAGGAAAAATTGAGCCTGAAAAAACTGGGTGTGGAATTCGTGGCTCGTAATTTTGAACGAACGCTGGCCAATCATATAGGCTTCTCTAATCGACAAATTGAACGATTTGTTTCTAAGGTGATCACCTCAATTGAGATGCCTGAATACACCAAAGACATCAACTATTACAAAGCCGGCGAGATTATGACTCTTCGACCTTTTATCTACCCCACTGTTGCAATAGAAGAATCTCAGCTTTCAGAATACGATCTGACAGATCTCCTACAAGATGATAACGGCACATTCTACAAGAAAGAACCCGCATTCTTCCAGCACAAGCCGTACAATTATTACGTTGGTGTTCTTCAGAAATATTTACCAAAAGAATACGATTCTCTGAAAAGAAGGTGTCTGCCAGAAAACCTGTAGAAACCTGTGTGATCATTATTTACCTAATTTAACCCGGCTGATCGTTTTCCGACCTTTGAGGCATTTTTCTTTTCATGTAATCAGTTTACCATTGGTGTAAACAAATGCAGTTTATTCTTAATTGAATCGTACATTAAATACATCAAACCATTGAAAATGAAAGAAAAAGCCTTACTACTGCTTATACTGGCCACCGTAACCATATGGGGAAATACCCAAACCAGCAGTGTGACTCCCGCAAACAAGCAAAATCAATCGACAGTGCTGGACTCCTGCGACAAGAAAGTTTCTTCACTTTTGAGCAAATTGCCCAACCATTCCGAAATTGCCCTCGTTGTAATCAGCAAAAGCAACGAAACATTTTATGGGGCCAAAAAGCAAAACAGCTCCATTCAACATGTAGAAAACAGCGATCGGGTTTTTCAGATCGGATCCATTTCTAAAGTGTTCACCTCCACCTTGCTTGCAGATCTGGTAAAAGAAGAAAAACTGAAATTGACAGATCCCGTATACAAGTATCTGAAGGTTAAAAAAAGCAAAATTAAGGAGGTCCAGCTCCAGCAGCTTGCCAATCATACGGCAGGTTTTCCTAACATGCCGAATAACCTGAATCGATGGAGCGGTATGAATCCCGAGAAAAATTACACAAAAGAAAATCTAATTGAGTATCTCAATAAACACTTTATTCCCGAGTCTAAACCCGGCACCGCTTTCGCGTACTCGAATGTCGCAGTCAGCATCCTGGCTAATGTTTTATCAGAGGCTGCAAAAATGGACTTTGAAGAATTGCTGCAAACAAAGATCTTCAGTAAATATGGCATGCAGAAGAGCTCTTCACTATGCGACAAGCTAACCGCTCGGGTAACGGGATTGGACGCCATTGGCAATGCGATGCCCTGTCATGATCTAAATGCGCTGACCGGCGCAGGCGGGATCTCTTCAACCGTTCAAGATCTGACCAAATTTGTGAAAGCACAATTTGACCACTCAAACGAAGAATTGGCACTAACGCGAAAAGTGACACACCAATCGAACAATACATCCATTGGCTTGGGGTGGTT
>JAAZYJ010000407.1 GCA_014239715.1 Flavobacteriales bacterium | reverse complement strand
GGGAAACCTTTAGCCGATATCTGTGGAAAAACAATGATTCAGCGAGTTTATGAGCAAGCCATACAAGCAATAGATGTTGCATCTACGATCAGATCTGAATATCCAAAGGTCGTTCCTCTTTCACAAAGCCAAACATTGTTGTTTCCTGTAGATTTAATTTTTTCGAGGCCAAAAGAAATAGACTCCGGAGAAATGAACTGCCCCTTTTTTAAATTGACAGTGCAACCCGTTTTACCGGCGGCAACAAGAAGGTCAGTTTGTCTGCATAAGAAAGCCGGGATCTGTAAGTGAGTGACGAAATTTGATGCGATCGCAGGTTCATGACTTTCGTGAACATCAGTGATCGTGTCTACCCCAAATTCCCCGCCAACTTTTTGTAAGATCTTGAGTGCTTTTTCATCTCCAATTCCCGAGAAGCTCGATAGCTTGCTTCGATTAGCTTTCTTATAGCTGCCTTTAAAAATTAGGGGTATGTTATGTTTGTCGCAAATTTGCTTAGCATGCTCCGCAATTACAAATGCTGTGGTTTCGTCTTCAATAGCGCATGGGCCGGCGATCAGGAAAAATGGACTATCCGTTTTCATCTTTAGCTTTTTGACCAAGATAACCACTATGGTGCCTCTTGGCGTATTCTTCTTTTGTAAAACCAATTTTTTCCATCATCAATACTACCAGAATATCTCCTACAACTGTCATACATGTAGTTGAAGTAGTCGGTGTCAGACCAAGAGGACAAACTTCCTTTGGATTACCCGTTGAAAGAGTGAGGTCCGATATAGACGATAGTTCACTTTCCGACTTTCCTGATAAACAGATGATCTTCACTTTTGGATACAGCACTTTTGCCAAATGCGTAAGTTCGATCAGCTCTCTGGTCTTTCCCGAATTGGATACGACCAATATAATGTCGTTTTTCTGCAGTATCCCAAGGTCTCCATGCTGAGCCTCAGATGGATGTAGAAATATTGCGGGAGTTCCGGTTGAGCTGAATGTGGTGGCAATGTTCAGGCCGATTTGACCTGCCTTTCCCATCCCGCTGACAATGAGTTTGCCGTTATCATTGTGGACGGCTTTATGTATCATTTCTATAGCAACTTGTGAAATCCCGTCAATAGGCATTTGATTTATAGCGTCAAGTTGCAGCTGAATGATATTGCGAATTCTAGTTTTCAATATATTCTATTTACAACGGTGAAATTAATGAAACTCAGTCATTCTTTAATAGGATATCTGTTATATTGCACGAATGTCACCTGAAGAAATTATTATTGATCGCGAAAACAACCGCCCAATTCTTATGGATGTGAGAGGGCCAAGGGGAGGAGAGACAGTAATATTTTGCCATGGTTATAAAGGCTATAAAGACTGGGGCTGCTGGAATCTCATGGCAGATTTTTTGGCTGATCGAAATGTGTGTGTTGTCAAGTTTAATTTTTCATGCAATGGAGGGACAATGGCTAATCCTATCGATTTTCCTGATCTGGAAGCTTTCGGAGAGAACAATTATTCACGCGAAGTACAGGACTTGGTGGATGTTGTTAATGCTGTCAAACAAGAATATGAATCTACCAGTATTAACCTTGTAGGGCACAGTCGGGGAGGAGGAATTGTCACATTGATTGCGCAATCTGATCCTCGTATTGGAAAGGTTATTACGTGGGCGGGGGTATCCGATTATGGCTCCCGATTTCCGAAAGACAAATATTTGGAACACTGGCAAGACAAAGGAGTTTATTATGTGAAAAATGGAAGGACCGGCCAGGATATGCCACACAATTATCAGTTTTTTGAAGATTTTGAACAAAACAAAAGCCGTTTAAATATTCAAAAAGCAGTTTCAGGTCTAACTATTCCTCATCTCATTGTGCATGGAACAGAGGATGAGGCAGTTAATGTGAACGAAGCCTATAATTTGAAAAAATGGAATAAGGCTGCCAAATTGCATTTAATAATGGGCGCGGGACATACATTCGGAGCAAAACAGCCCTGGGATGAGAGTGAAATGCCTGCTCACTTTCAAGAAGCAGTGCAATGTACGCTGAGTTTCATACAAGAATAATTGAATACAATCAAAACATTTTAAGGTGGTAGCTTGGTCAAGAAACACGAAGTGTCCGAAATTGAAAATGTAGCTGAAATTTGCGTAAATTCGGCCACTAAATTTGAATTGCATAAATACATTGAAATGGTAAGCATAAAATTCGGAACGGACGGGTGGAGAGCCATTATTGCTAAAGAATATACAGTAGACAATGTTGCCAGAGTTTCTGTGGCAACGGCGAACTGGGTGAAGCAGAACTATGAGGACCCAACAATTATTTTGGGACATGATTGTCGATTTGGCGGCGAGCTTTTTGCAGCGACTGCTGCAAAAGTTTTTGTGAACCTTGGTGTTCATGTGAAAATGGCAAATGGCTTTGTGTCAACACCTATGGTAAGCTATGGCGCCAGACATTTCGGTGCTTCTATGGGCGTGGTTCTGACTGCGAGTCACAATCCTCCGTCATACAATGGGTACAAATTAAAAAGTGAACATGGTGGTCCGCTGATCGAGGAAAAAGTAAAGGAAGTTGAGGCCATCATTCCGGATGAACATGGTTTGGATCTCGAGTCTATGGACCTTGACGGGATGATCACTAGCGGGAAGATTGAGATCATTGATCTTGAGAAAATGTATATAGAAGCAATAGAAGATAATTTTGATCTGGATGCGATTCGCAATTCGGGACTCAATTTCGCCTATGACGCCATGTATGGATCGGGACAGAATGTACTAAAACGTATTTTTCCGGAGATGACATTCCTTCACTGCGATTACAATCCATCATTTATGGGGCAGGCTCCTGAGCCGATACACAAGAATTTAGGTGAGTTTTCTGAGCTCATCAAAACAAGAGGAAACATTGCTTGTGGTTTGGCCACTGATGGTGATGCCGATCGGATCGGGCTGTACAATAGCAAAGGAGAATTCATTGATTCTCATCACATTATCCTTTTGCTGCTGAACTATCTTCATAAATTTAAAGGTATGACAGGTAAGGTTTGTGTCGCCGCTTCAACGACACCGCGTGTGACCAAGCTTGCTGAGAAGTGGGGCTTGGAACATGATACTGTTAAGATCGGGTTCAAATACATTGCGAAACAAATGATCACTGAGGATGTGTTGATCGGAGGAGAGGAATCAGGAGGGATAGCGATCAAAGGACATATTCCTGAAAGAGATGGCATTTGGATGGGTCTTGTAATATGGGAGTATATGGCCAAGTCAGGGAAATCACTTGAAGAATTAATTGCTGAGATCTATGCTTTGGTAGGAGAGTTTAAGTACTGGAGAGATGATCTGCACATTAGTGAAACCCTCAAGCAACAGATCGTAGAGAATTGTAAAGAAGGCAGATATACTCAGTTTGGCGATTATCAGGTTGAGAGGGTGGACACTACGGATGGTTACAAGTTCTTTTTAGGCGACGATCAGTGGATGATGATCCGGCCTTCTGGAACGGAACCTGTTCTGAGATGTTACGCCGAAAGCAACGATCTCGATGGAGCTCTTCGAATATTGGAGGCGTGCAAAACGACCATTGGAGTTTGATGGT
>JAAZYJ010000406.1 GCA_014239715.1 Flavobacteriales bacterium | reverse complement strand
TCATTGACCCTTTCTTGAGAAGCGGCTGCACGTTGAACAATTGACGTTACCCAGCCAATTGAGGCAAAAGGCCAGGTCAACATATTAACATAGATGACAAATTGTACAATGTCTCCGTAACTGATCTCCCCGTTAACGGTTTTTAGCCCACCGACATATATGGTAATGATCGTGCTTAAACCAATGAGCAGCATTATGATCGGGAGAAAAAAGGCATTGATCATAACCAGCCGCAGAGATCTCTTTTTGTATTCATTGCTTTGATCTGTAAATGTGTCAAGTGCCTCTTCATGGCGGTTGTAGGATTTAATGACCCTTATTCCGGAGAACATTTCTTGTACAAATGTTGTAAGACGCGATTGCTGGTGCTGAACACGTTCGCTTCTCTTGTTCATTGTGCTGCTAACAAAGTAGATCAACACAGACATGATCGGCAGAGGAATTAAGGTCCATAGGGTTAGCTCGACACTCTTGTCAAGCATAAAAATCAATGTAACAGTAAATAAGCATATCAAGTTCATTGGGTACATCAGCCCGGGGCCTAAATAGGTTCGCACTTTGGACACGTCTTCGGAAATTCGGTTCATCAGGTCACCGGTATTGTTTTTTTTGTAGAAGCTTAAGCTCAGCCTTTGATACTGATCGTAGACATCATTCTTCAGATCATATTCGATCAATCGACTGACAATTATGATGGTTTGACGCATCATGAAGACAAAAATTGCTCTCAGAACGGCAAGACCCAGATACATCAGAATGACATAGGCTGCGAACGGAATGATCTTTTCCTTGTAGAATACCTCCTTCGACTCTACAGTAGCATATTGTTCGATAAACAATTTGAACTGATCCACTGCTTCTTGAACTATTGTCGGCATTATGGCTTGAATGATATTTGAAGCAAGAATAAATACAAAGCCTAAGAATAATCGACCCCGATACTTCCACAGAAATTTATTCAAATATGCAAGGGCCTTCATAGACTCATATTCATTTAATTATGCTACTTTTGCACGTTGAAAACCAAGTGTTGCAACGCGAACAAATTTAGGTTTGTTTTTAACATAAACACACATATTAAATGGATGTTCAATCAATTAATGAGGTAAAGGGAGACAGGGCTAAGGTTTTGGGGCAGATGATTGACATGGGACATGAACAGGTTTTATTTTGTCAAGATCCAAAATCCGGCCTTAAGGCAATTATCGCTGTGCACAATACAGTATGCGGCCCTGCACTAGGCGGCACCAGGATGTGGGAATACGAGAATGAACAGGAAGCATTGTACGATGTTTTGCGGTTGTCAAGAGGGATGACCTACAAGAATTCGATTTCAGGATTGAATCTAGGCGGAGGAAAGGCCGTGATCATTGGTAATTCCAGAAAGGACAAATCGAAAGAGCTATTCAAACGCTTTGGGCAATTTGTTGATAGTTTGAACGGAACATACATAACAGCAGAAGATGTAGGAATTGCCCCCGCCGATATGGTTTACGTAGCCCAGGAGACCAAATATGTTGCCGGCCTGCCGGGTAAAAGCGGGGATCCATCTCCGGTGACAGCGTATGGAGTTTATATGGGAATGAAAGCAGCTAATAAGATTCATTTTGGTACAGAGTCACTTGCAAATAAGAAAATTGCCGTTCAAGGCGTAGGACATGTAGGTGAATATTTGGTGGGTCATTTGGCAAAGGAAGGCGCTGAGTTATTTGTAAGTGATATTCACGAGCCGACGCTGCAGCACGTCGCAAAAAAATACGGCGCCACAGTTGTAGGCTTGGATGACATTTACGACTTAGACGTTGATATTTACTCCCCGTGCGCACTCGGTGCAACGATCAACGATGAATCATTGAAAAGACTGAAGTGTTCAGTAATAGCGGGTGCAGCAAATAATCAACTGGAAGATGAGAAAGCACACGGAGAAATGCTGAGAGAAAAGGGAATTATTTATGCACCTGATTATTTGATCAATGCCGGTGGCGTTATGAATTGTTATGGTGAGGTTGCAGGCCTTCAAAGAGAAGAAGTCATGAAGATGGCAGAGAATATTTACGCCACAACGTTGGAAATTATTCAATTCTCCAGAGCAGAGGGGATTCCAACTTATTTGGCGGCGAATAGAAAAGCAGAAAAACGAATCGCGGAATTGTCCGCATAATTAATATTGAAAACGTTCTTTACGTATGCTCAATAGGAGGCATTTAAGAATAAAGGTGTTACAGGCATTGTACGCCTATTACAGGTCGGATGGTAATGATTATTCGGCAGGAGAGAAGGAATTGTTCTTTGGGATCAATAAGATTTACGAGATGTACATCTTTTATCTATTGCTTTTCGGTGAATTAATTGCTTTTGCAGAATTCCGGATCGAGGAGAATAAGAAGAAAAAGCTACCGTCTGAAGCAGACCTTAACCCGAACATGAAGTTCGTGAACAATCAAATATTCTCTTTCTTTTCCTGTAATAAGAAGCTGAAAGATGCATCGGCCAATCATAAGATCAATTGGATTGGTGAGCAGGACCTGGTCAGAAAATTATATTACCAAATGGTAGAAGATGAAGTATACCTGGAATTTATGGCGACAGAAACCTCTTCATTAGAAGAAGATCGGGCTTTTGCATTGAAAATATTTAAGAAAGTAATTGCCAACTTTGATCAGGTTCACAACTTTTTTGAGGAGAAAAGCATTTATTGGAACGACGACATAGATTTTACGTGCAGTATGGTGCTTAAGACGATCAAGACGTTCCACGAGAAAACCGACAAGAATAGCCCGATCTTAGCTTTGTACAAAGATGAATCTGACGAAAAGGAGTTTGCCAGGACACTTTTCAGAAGGTCTATTATGAAAGATGAGGCAAATCAGGAGATCATTCAGAAGTATTCACAGAATTGGGAAATTGAAAGAATTGCGTTAATGGACACGTTATTAATGAAAATTGCGTTAACAGAGGCCCAGGAATTTGAAACGATTCCGTTAAAAGTGACTTTGAACGAATACATTGATATCTCCAAGTTCTATTCAACACCAAAAAGCAATGGGTTTATAAATGGGATACTGGATAAAGCTTTTAACGATTTGAACGAGAGCGGAGAAATCAAGAAAGTAGGAAGAGGATTAATAGGTTAAAATGAAGCATCGAATTCTTTATATGTTGATTTGCACAGTGTTGCTGTCGTGTAATCTGACCGATCAAAATCATCAGCACAACATTACCGTCGATCTGATAGACCCGGAACATCCGCCAATATTTGAGTTTGATGCCCTGTCTCATGATTTTGGAAATGTAGCATTAGGTGAAAAACTCACACACGTATTCCAATTTAAAAATACGGGAGAGTCCCCATTATTGATTCATTCAGTCCAACCTAGCTGTCATTGTACAGTGCTTAAGGATTGGCCCAAAGAACCCATCCCTCCTGGCGAAACAGGGGCAATAACAGCTCAATTTGAAGGGAAATATGCCGGATCAAATTCAAAATCGATATCGATCATGGCGAATACAAATCCGAATTTAACTAGACTAATATTAACCGCCTCAGTAGTTGGGGCAAAATAACAAAAGATGAACTTATTACAAGCAGCGGACGCTGCATCAGAACAAGCCCCGGAAGGAATTAACTGGACTACTATAGTCATGTTTGGTGCTATATTCTTCGTTTTCTATTTTTTTATGATCCGTCCAAATCAAAAGAAGCAGAAAGCGGCAAAGGCATTTAGAGAAAATTTGGAGAAAGGAGACAGGATCGTTACCATCGGTGGAGTTCACGGTAAGGTAGAAGCAGTTAAAGATGCGACGGTTGTAATTGCAACTGAAGGAGGTGGTAAACTAAAGGTCGAAAAATCAGCCATTGCTTCTGAGTTCAAAGAGGACGAAATAGCGCAACAAAGCAAGTGATTTGGTAATAGGTATAACCGGAGGTATAGGAAGCGGGAAATCAACGGTATGTTCGATTTTTGATCTTTTTGGCATTCCTGTTTATAATTCTGACGTAAGGGCCAAGGAGCTAATGAACTCGAATCCCAACCTAATTCAGAGTATTCAGGCGAACTTTGGTACAGAAGTATATGCAGATGGGAATGTAAATTCAATAGTCCTGGCCCGAAAGGTTTTTTCAGACTCGGCTGCATTAAAACAGTTGAATGCACTTGTTCATCCCGTTGTATCTCGTGATTTTGATGAATGGACAGATCAATTTGAGAAAACCCATGTAGTGAAGGAAGCGGCCATTTTGATCGAAAGTGGCGCCTATAAGCAGTGCGACAGGGTAATTGTAGTTGAAGCACCTGAGAACCTGAGGATCAAACGCGTTATGGTA
>JAAZYJ010000257.1 GCA_014239715.1 Flavobacteriales bacterium | reverse complement strand
GGCAGACCTGACATGAGTCCCTTTCGATTCATAGAATGGGTTTCGCGAGGAGATAAAATAAAATTATATGGTAATGGTGAACAGACCCGTGATTTCACTTACGTGGTTGATGTTGCAAAGGCTACAATAGCGGCTCTGAAAGAAACATCGCAATCATTTGAAATTCTAAATATCGGAGGTGGAGCAAAAAGAACATCGATAATGGGATTGATACAGCTTATTGAGAAAAACGTCGGACGTAAAGCAGAGATCGACTTTTTACCGGTAAGTCCCGGAGATATGTTGCACACATCTGCGGATATTTCAAAAGCAAAATCATTGTTGGGCTGGACGCCTTCAACAACAGTTGAGAAAGGCATTGAACAAACCGTCCAATGGCACATGCACAACCGAGAGTGGTTGAATAAAATCGACCTTTAATGAAAGTTGGTCGTTTTACATCAACCCGCCCATGGCAAAGTTATGCGTTCAGCAATCCCCCAAAAAACTGGAAGTATGTAAGAGCGCTGGACGTTCCGTGGGCATCGCTTAAAGTTAGATCACCTTTTCTGAGGCATACCAAATACCATTGTTCATTTGGGGTCGATCTATTGCACACGTATAACAGCATTGTGCCATACGGCCCTGACTGGATCATTGAAGTAGAAGACGGTATTCCCCGTTATGGTGCAGGAACAACACAAAAGCAGCTTGATTTTGCTGTGAAGCACTTGAGCCATAAACGGTGTAAAGCCATTTCGTTTACTTCGGAAATGGCCTACAATAAGAACAGCGACTTTATAAAGAGCCATGGTTTGGCACACAAAAAAAGAATTATCTACCGACCGGTTCATCTTCCGACTCTGGAAAACAATAAAATAAACACGGACCTCTTCAATGTCATCTTCATTGGCAACTCATTCTATAGAAAAGGGGGATATCAGCTTCTAAAAGCATTTGAACGATCAGCTCACAAAGACTGGAGATTGCATATTGTATCCAACTTTTTTGAGGATTGGGGCCCCCGTCCTACTGAAGGACAAATGAAAGAATTCGAGAAGATCAAGAATTCGGACAGCCGGATCACGTTTACGCAACACATGAGTCATCAGGATGTTTTTCACGCCATATCAGCTTCAGATGTGTTGGTAGGAGTAACTTTTGCGGATCCCTGGTACAATTCAGTCATGGAAGCTGCCGCCTGTGGTGTGCCTGTAATCGCTTCAAACATATCATCGATACCGGAAATGGTCATTGATGGAGAAACCGGCATATTATTGTCCATTGGTGATTTCAATGACGAAACCGTAATTGACGACATTTATGATTCCCTTTGCAGATATTACACAGATACTACACTGAGGATAACGCATGGTAAAAATGCGCGCCAACACGCCGAGAACAAATTCAGTATTGAGGCTAGAAACAAGGCCCTAGCAGCTATTGTTGATTAAAATTCTTCAACTAGAACACCCATCTTACCATTTTGAGCATCTTGTAACGCCTGTATAATCTCTGTTTGTGTATTCATAACAAACGGACCATACGTTTCAACCGCTTCATTAATTGGCTTTCCAGACACCAAAAGTCCACTTGAATTTTGAAAAACCTTCAGTTCAAAGACATCGCCTTCATTTTCAAAAACGATCATATTTTTGGCTTCGATTGTTTCACCATTTACGGCAATGCTTCCACTCAGCAGGTACAAGAAAGCTACGTGACCTTTCTGTATTTCAACTTGAGACTCGCCATCCTTCTGCATTGTTAGCATGCTGGCATTTACGTTAGTATTGCTTGTTACCGGACCGTAAGTCCCGAATTGCTCACCGGCAACAATGGCAAATTCGATCTTTTGATCTGGAGATAGCACAGTTGGAATTTCATTTTTACCGAATCCCTGATAAGTTGGTTCATTCATTTTAAAAGCCGCTGGGGTATTTACCCATAGCTGTATAAATTCTTGTTCCTGCTCTGATCCGATCAGCTCAGCAGGAGGTCTTTCACTATGAACAATACCCTTGCCTGAATTGATCCATTGAACGCCACCTTCGTAAACAACACTGTTGTTTCCAAGAGAGTCACGATGGTGAACCCCACCCTTAAAGACAAAGCTAACCGGCGAAAAACCCCTATGCGGATGGGGGCCTACACCACTTTGATCAGCACTGGAAGCGTCTTTATAGCTAACTACAGCATGGTGTAACAGTAAAAATGGATCAAGATCCCTGAGCTCGCGATTCGGGAGGGGCTGGCGAACAAGAAAGCCACCCATATTCACCTTATTTGCCGGAGAAATGTGTTTTATCCTTCTTTT
>JAAZYJ010000403.1 GCA_014239715.1 Flavobacteriales bacterium | reverse complement strand
GCTGGTCCGGTATGGCTTAATGGGCACTTTACTATTGTTGGTGGTATTTGCCATGTTTATAGTTTGGAAGTTAATTCAAAAAAAGAAGGACAATGCCATCATTTCTGCACAGAAAAGCTTGGTTGAGGAGCAAAAGATTCAGGTTGAACTGCAGAAGGACATCCTGCATGAGAAGAACACGGAGATCACCGATTCGATCACTTATGCAAAACGTCTGCAAACCGCAATGCTTCCTGATCTGGATGAATTCCGGGGGCTGTTTGAAAATGGGTTTTTGTTGTACATGCCGAAAGATATTGTGGCAGGTGATTTTTACTGGACCCAGAATGTAGACGAATATTCATTTTTTGCTGTTGCAGATTGTACCGGACATGGTGTCCCCGGAGCTTTGGTCAGTGTAGTATGTTCTAATGCACTGAACAGGGCGGTTAAAGAATTCAAGATCCGGGAGCCACATTTGATACTGGAAAAGACATCAGAGCTGGTGGAAAACACTTTCCAGAGTAGTGATGATGAAGTCAAGGACGGCATGGACATTGCTTTGTGCTGCCTCAACCAGGCCACTAAGGAGCTGTTTTATTCAGGAGCCAACAATAATCTATATTTGGTGTCGGAAGGTGAGCTGTCCACATACAAGTCGTCGAGCAGGCCTATTGGCGCATTCAGGTATAAATCAGAATTTGAGACTCAAAAAATCACTTATCTGTCAGGTGATAAGATTTATTTGTTTTCTGACGGCTATGCGGATCAATTTGGTGGTGAAAGAGGAAAGAAGTTCAAATACTCAAATTTTAGAAAGCTCCTGATTGAGAACACTGATTTAGAGATGGATGCTCAAAGGGATCTGCTCAGAACTACAATCGAAAATTGGCGAGGTGATCTTGAACAGATCGACGATATCTGTATAATGGGAATCAAATTATAGAGTAATCGTTATAGAGAACCAGTTAGATTGAATTGGGTGACATCCCTGTTTTTCTCTATCTTTCCGACACCTGTATGCATTTGCCTAAAATCTGCCTTCTCCTTTGCGCTTTTTTGTTTCCATGTCTGGGAATAAATCAGATCAATATTGATTCTTTGTGGACAGTTTGGAATGATGAGGGTCAAAAAAGTGAAGACCGATTATCAGCAATAAAATCAATCACATGGGAAGGATATTTATCCAATTACCCGGATAGCGCATACTATTTTGCAGGTCATCACTTTGATTTTGCAGCCGGTTTGCACGACAAGAAAGAAATGGCCACGGCATTATACATCATGGCTAATGCTGCTTACCATATGGGAAAAAACCTTCAAGGAGTCGAAAAAGCTGAGGAAGCCCTTGCGCTGTACGAAGAAGCTGATTTTGAGTCAGGTTTGGCCAATACATACAATTTGATCGGTAACATCTGTTTGTCTCAAAAGCAACGCGGACAAGCCAGAGCGTATTACCTAAAAAGTCTCGAGATTTATAGGGCTACAAATGATTTGGTCGGCAAGTCAAACGTGTACAACAATATTGGAAATGTGACCAGAGAAACCGGCAATTATCTGGATGCACTGGACTATTACCTTAAAAGTTTGAAGCTGAAAAAAGAGCTTGGGAATAAGAGAGGCATTGCCACCACTTTTGCGAATATTGGAAATACACATTGGGGTCTCGGAGATTTTATACAAGCTGAAGCGTATTACCACAAAGGTCTACTATTGAATCAGGAAATCAACAATAAATACGGGGTATGTCAGGCGCATATAAACATTTCTTCAGCTCTACTTAAACAAGGGAAGCATGCAGAGGCTGTAACTGAGGCAAAAAAAGGCCTGGAGCTGGCCAATCAAACGAAAGCACTGAATCTCAAAGTAGTGGTTCACAAGATCTTATATGATAGTTATCGGGCGACTGGCAAGACCAGCGAATCCTTAGATAATTATGAAAAATACATCCTATTCAAAGATAGTCTGGATCAGCTGAATGCAGATCAGAATCTGCAACGAATGAAGCTTCAGGAAGAGTATAAGCTAAAGAAACAGCATGACGAGTTCGAACATGAAATTGAGCTTAAAACGAAAGAAGATTAATTACAAAAAGAGGAGCATTATAAGATCTCTCTGTTTGTAATTCTGGGAATCGCGACAGTAGCAATGGCCATTATAATTGAGCGTTTGTTTAAGATCAGAAAACAAAAAACAATCATTGAAGAGCAACATCAGGAGCTGAATGAATCACACAGTGAGGTAACGGACAGTATCAATTATGCCAATTGGATCCAAACGGCACTTTTAAAGACTGACGATCGGATAGCGGCAACTATGCCTGACCATTTTATCTTGTTTCAACCGAAGGACATTGTTTCCGGAGATTTCTATTGGACCCACGAAAGTAGTGGGTATCAGTATTTTTGTGTTGCTGATTGTACCGGTCATGGCGTACCCGGCGCCTTTATGAGCATGCTTGGTATGTCTTTTTTGCAGGAGATATTTACCCTGGACTTTGCCCCAAAGCCAAGCGAGCTAATGAATTTGCTCAGTGAAAAATTTATCAAGGCATTGTCGCAAAAACCAGACAAGACCTCTCCTAAGGATGGAATGGACATGTCATTGGTCCGATATCAGCCATCGACTATGACTTTGGATTTTTGTGGGGCAAACAATGGACTTTTTCTGGTTTCGGAGAGAGATTATACATTGGAAATTGAAGAGAAGCTGTGTCGGGTTGAAGCAAAGGATGATGCAACGGTTTTGTTAACAGAGCTACTATCCCAAAGACAACCTGTTGGGTATCATGCCTCCCCTGAGCCATTTGTTGATCAATCAATTAAGCTAAATAGAGGAGATTCGATCTATTTGTATACCGATGGGTTCTCACATCAATTTGGAGGTGAAAATCACAAAAAATATACGCACGCTGCTTTTCGGAAACTGATACTCAATAATTCTCTTGGGGCAATTTCGGATCAACAACAATTACTTCGAAAAGAGCTGGATGCCTGGAAAGGAAATTACAGTCAGGTTGATGATATCTGTGTGATGGGTATTCGCTTTTGAATGAAGTCACTAAACCATGTTGTGATACACGTTCATAACGTCATCTTCCTCTTCCATTTTTTCAAGCAGCTTTTCCACCTCTTCTACCTGAGCTTCACTTAGCTTTTTGGTATTGGTAGGAATTCGTTCAAACCCTGATTCTACTATTTCGATCTCTCTTATTTCAAGCTCTTTCTGAATAGCGCCAAAATTGGGGAAGTCTCCATAGATCATGATGTACTTTTCACCACCCTCAGTCTCTTCGATAAAAACCTCTTCGGCACCAAAGTCTATCAGCTCAAACTCCAGCTCTTCGAGGTCAAATTCCTGGTCAAGGACCTTGAAGTGACATTTTCGTTCAAACATAAATTCAACCGAACCCGAAGTGCCGAACGCACCATTACATTTGTTAAAGACTGCACGTACATTTGCAACTGTTCTGTTGTTGTTGTCGCTGGCACATTCCACAAACACGGCAATGCCATGTGGCGCATATCCTTCAAAGTTGACCTCCTTGTAGTCTGCTGTGTCTTTATCTGTTGCTTTTTTAATGGCCCTTTCAATAGTCTCCTTGGGCATGTTGACCGCCTTGGCGTTCTGGATTATGGCTCGTAGCCTTGAGTTGGTTTCAGGATCCGGCCCGCCATCTTTGACGGCGATAACGATATCTTTTCCGATTCGGGTGAATTGCTTGGCCATTTTTGACCAGCGTTTCATTTTCCTTTCTTTTCTGAACTCAAATGCCCTTCCCATACACTAAATATTATTGAGCGCAAAATAAGGAAATCCCAACATTGAAATGAAAAATATTGCACTGAACATGGAAAGGCGCAGACACAAACCGATGAATTTCGATTCGATAGTTATATCCGCCATTGAAATATCAGTTTAATACTACCGGAACTTCCTGTCAATAACTCAAATTAGACGTGACACTGACTGCGTTAATTATTAACGAAGGTATTTTTGCTTCATTGGTGATAATTCCTTGGGCAAATTTGTTGAGGCTAATTATTTGCCCATCATTGTTAATGGAGATGGCGATCATGTTGCCATTATTGGTTTTTGCGTAATCCATCGTTTTGCCGGTAAACGAACCACTTCCTGCAATGAGCTTGGTTACATAGTCAATTTCATTTTTCTTAAGCTGTTTAGCGATGATCTTCATGTTATTCAGGATTTTCCGAGAAAGCATGTTATCCGTTTGCGTTGGAGCGATCAGGTGTACTTCTGCTGAGAATAATCGAGCCATAAATGTAGCTACATTCATGATCTGAACACTTTCCACACTGACATCTACCGGAAAGATAATTTTTTCTACACGGTCCATCTTCACCTCTGACTGAACAATCAAAAATGGCAGGTTGGTACTCGTAACCACTTTCATAGCAAAGGATCCCATTACTTTTTGCATTCCTTTTGCACCGTGCGTACCCATGATCACTAGATTCGAACCCACTTTGGTAGCGGTGGATGCTATATCTTCAAAAATGTTTCCGGTTTTGACGCTTCCGCCAATCTGCACATTACCCGCAGCTTGTTTGGTCTGTTGTATGATCTCGATCAGCCTAGCTTTTGCTGCTTCCTTTTCTGTTTCTTTCTTAACGATGTGAACAAGATATACTTCAGCCCGGGATCTACGAGCCAGATTTACGGCATAGTCCAGTGCGGTGTCACCAACTTCTGTGAAATCGTGAGGCACGAGGTAATTTAATTTACTCATAGTACAAGAATAGTTGTTTTGTCTACCATAAATATAAGGAATACAATTTTGTTATTCACGAACTCCATTTAAACAATTTAAAGGGTGGGTATTTATAACTCAATTAATTTACTATCACGAGAATTTAGCGCTAAATTTTCTCTTATAAGAGTCATAGGCGAATGGATGAAGGTCGCATTCACAATTGCTTTATATTTGTCAGGTAATTAAATGAATTCATCAAATCAAAAATACGAGCTTCGCGCATGGCAGAAAACACTGCATGAGGTCATTTATGAAGCAGACACCCCAATGGGTAAGTTGTTTGATGTTGCTCTACTTATCGCTATCCTGTTAAGCGTTGTGGCTGTAATGCTTGAAAGTGTAGACACAGTCGGCGAAGAGTATCAGTTGGAGTTGATGGTTGCTGAGTGGGTATTTACCATCGTTTTCACCATTGAATATGTATTACGGATCGTTTGCGTTAGAAAACCAATGAGTTACATTCTCAGCTTCTATGGTTTGGTCGATCTTCTGTCTATCGTGCCGACTTATCTGGGGCTGTTCATTACCAACGCATCTTTCCTGAGGGCGATCAGGACGATCCGCTTGTTGCGGGTTTTTCGAATATTTAAAATAGCTCGCTACATTAAGGAAGCGAATGTCCTGGTTGATGCATTGAAGGCCAGCCGTCCAAGAATACTGGTTTTTCTGTTCGGGGTTCTTGTCATGGTGACGATCCTGGGAACGATCATGTACATTATAGAAGATTACGACGGAACAAAATTCACGAGTATACCCAGAAGTATATATTGGGCAGTTGTTACGTTAACGACAGTTGGGTACGGAGACATTAGCCCGCAAACGGAGATCGGACAGTTTTTCTCTTCGATCATCATGATCATGGGTTATGCAATAATTGCCGTTCCAACTGGGATCGTCAGTGTAGAGCTTGCCAGAAAAGGTGGGTCTGGAATTTCTACTCAAGCCTGCATGACCTGCTCGCAAGAAGGACATGATGCAGATGCTACTTACTGTAAATTCTGCGGTGAAGCGCTGAATGGATAACACAGGTCTGTACGAGACGCAAAGTCTAATCCAACCTAAAACTTGTTGTCAAATCTACTTATTGGTTGGCAGCATATCTTTTCTTTTGATCCGACAGGAATGGTTTTAAGCTGTTGCCATGCCTTTTGTACTTTCCAATTCCAAGGTTTGCTGCTTTGTTCAGAAACAATTCGGCCTGAGAGAAATCATCCATCCACATGAAGCACTCTGCAATATTGCAATTAACAGCAGCAGTAATTTTCTTATTGACCCGTGCTTTTTTGTCAGCCGTATTGGACTCGTTCAAAATGGTCTGATACTGTGTAACCGCGTTTCCGAAGTAGTTCAGTGCCGCATCCTTATCACGATCGCTGGCCAGCTGCAGTAAACCGTCTTGTACGTGCTGAAATGCCTCAAGGAGATCTGTATAATCATGATCCTTGTCTTTCGCAGTATAGATCTCTGCTACTCTTGACTTGGTTGGGTAACCATAGTCACTGGCAAGCATACCGTTTAGACTGGATACGATTGAATTAATGACGTCCTTTTGTCTTTGTATCCAAAATGCTTCTTCATTGTCCATCCACCAAAGCTTGAAATCATAGCTTGACTTGAATTTTTCAGTGCTAAAGCTTTTAAAGCCTGATGAGCCGGGATGGACCATGTTGTACACGACGGCACCATCCTTATCAGTGATCTTTACCTGTACGGGATGCTTGTAAGCGATCTTATAGACAAGGTCACCTGTGCTGGTTTTTGTTTCGGTTGTAGCGCCCTTGTCAAATCCTTTAAATCCCATGGCAATAACTGCACCGCCTTCTCCTTTGGTAAAACCAGGGATCTCGACCATATTGATAACTCCGGCTTCGTCGATGTCAGCTGTCAAAAAAGGTGCAGGTTGATCGGGTTCGCATGGGCATGCTCCGTAGATGGGGTCACCCGGCTTAGCAGCGGCTGTATTGCCGGCAGCCACCTGTTTTTCCCAATTGGCCATCGCAGCGAAATATGATCGGTCTATTTCCTTTTTCTGACTATTCCAGGCTTCCATAGCAAGCCTTCTTGCCTCCTTGGCCAATTCAACTTCTTTCTCATGCCACTCTATAGAATCCTGATTTCTCTGGTCAAATTCTTGAGTCACCGTTACCGCAAACGTTTCGGTTCCGCTATCAAAAGGTTTTGCCGGAAGCTGGATATATGAATAGGTGATTTTCTTGTCTTGAACGTTTTGTGCTGCAACATGAAGCGACAATACACAGGTAACCGTAAGAAGTAAAATTTTTGTTTTCATTGTATCTGATTTTGAATTCTCAATTTATGATTTTCTTCATGACCACACGAATAGCGTGCCATAAATTGTTATCGAATTCTTAATTTATCTCCGATGTTTAAAATTTTCCCGGAAGAAATTCCGTTCAGCGAGCATATATTTTTCACTGATGTATTGTACTTCAAGGCCATAGCGTAAAGCGAATCCCCTCTCTTTACCGTATGCCATTTCTGTTCTTTAGCTCTTCTGGTATCTTCTGCAATTTGTTCCGGAGTCTTGTTTTTCGCCTGAGCAAATTTTCGTTTCGTTCCATCGATCTTTCTGTAATCAAAAAGACTCTTGTGTATTATCAGATTGTCATCTCGCAATTCTCCTTTCTCGAAATCAATGATATGCTCCGGGTCAATGGGGTTGTGGAAATATCGAACCTCAAAATGAAGATGATCTCCGTAGGACCTGCCGGTATTCCCTCCGAGGCCGATCACATCTCCGGCGTTTATCCGTTGATTGGGCTTTGTAAGTAGTTTAGAAAGATGCGCATAATAGGTTTCCAGACCACTAAAATGTCTGACAACGGTTAGATAGCCAAAACCTGCTCCATTGAATTTTGAATACCGAACGATCCCATCAAATGCACAGCGCACAGTATCACCGGTTACCAGATCCAGGTCCACGCCATAATGAAATTTTTTACCTCTCATTTTAAATGCTGAAGTCATAGGAGCGGCAGTAGGCATTACGAAAGAGGGGTGTATGCTGTCAGTAGAACAGATCCAGATAGAATCAGTTAGTGCGCGCATGTCGTTATCGTAATTAAAGGTTACCTCATTGTGCCAGTCAACGACTAAATTGGAGCCATTAACTGCATTGTGCATTTCTTCGCTCATCATGCCGTTAAAGTTTAAGGCATGGAGATATTCCCAGGTCTTATTCTCAAATAACACGATCGTATCATTACCCAGCACCAGCGTGTCCGATATCTTTGGCCGCTCTTGCGCCAGAGACAGAAAAGGGAGGCCCGCCATTATCCATAAAATCAGCTTCATCAAGTGCAAATCTAACGGATACCTTTATTGGAACAGAACAATCATTGAAAGACTTAGCAACAGTGTACATTGAATAAGTCAAGGGCCGTTTTCACCTTGTTAATAAAATGTTTAATAATCGTGCATGAATTAATGGTATGCGTGCATACTAATCCCGCAAATTAATCTAATTTCGCTGTGTGAATATGATAAGCTGAAAATACTAAAGGAACCGGACCCGCATGAAAATAAGGAAAATACTTATCGCAAACAGGGGTGAAATTGCGATCAGAATTTTTAGAGCTTGTACGGAGCTCAACATTAAGACAATAGGCGTATTTACGCATGAAGACCGTTATTCGCAGCATAGATACAAGGCTGACGAGGCATATCAAATTGGGAGTGATGACCAACCACTAAAGCCGTATTTGGATATCGATGCCATTATCGAGGTAGCATTACAGCAAGAGGCAGACGCCATTCATCCTGGTTATGGCTTTTTATCAGAAAATTCGGAATTCGCCAGGAAGTGTGCAGAAAACGGAATTGTCTTTATTGGGCCGAGGCCTGAGGTGATGGATGCGCTGGGCGATAAAGTTGCCGGAAAACGAATTGCTAAGAAATGTGGTGTTCCGATCATAGAATCAAGTCGGGGAGCCTTGAAAACCGTCAAGGTGGCTCTTGCAGAAGCAAAGAACATAGGATACCCGGTAATGCTCAAAGCCGCCGCCGGTGGAGGTGGCCGAGGAATGCGGGTCCTTAGAGAAGAAGAGGAGCTTGAAAAGGCATTTGATGAGGCAAAAAGAGAGTCTTTGAATGCGTTTGGAGATGATACGATGTTCCTTGAAAAATTTGTGGAAAACCCGAAGCACATCGAAGTGCAGATCGTTGCAGACAATTACGGGAATATCAGGCACTTATTCGAACGAGATTGTTCGGTACAACGCAGGTATCAGAAAGTGGTTGAAATAGCCCCTTCTTTCGGATTACCCCAGGAAATAAAGGATCAGCTGTATAGCTACGCCGTTACTATAGCCAGGGAAGTAGAGTACAATAATGTGGGTACAATAGAATTTCTTCTGGATGACAAAATGAATATCTTTTTCATTGAGGTCAACCCAAGAATTCAGGTGGAGCATACCGTTACAGAGATGGTAACCGGAATTGACCTTATAAAGACCCAGATATTCGTTGCAGGTGGTTACAAACTGGACGATAAGCAGATCAAGATCTATGAGCAGGAATCGCTGCGAACAACCGGGTACGCCATGCAATGCAGAATTACCACGGAAGATCCGGAACACGATTTTAAACCTGATTATGGAACTGTAACTACGTATAGAAGTGCTGCCGGTTTTGGCATACGCCTGGATGTCGGCTCCGTATTTCAGGGGGCCCGGGTAAGCCCTTTCTTTGATTCGATGCTCGTAAAAGTGTCTGCCCAGTCCCGAAGTCTGGAAGGAGCTACACGAAAAATGACCCGAGCACTGCGCGAGTTCAGAGTGCGAGGTGTTAAAACCAACATCAAGTTTCTTGAAAATGTCATCAACCATAAGACATTTATCGAAGGCAAAGTGACTGTCAACTGGATCAAACAAACACCGGCCTTGTTCAAGTTTCGTCAGCCACTGGACAGGGCGAGTAAAATAGTTGGTTTTCTTGGCGATGTTATTGTGAATGGAAATCCGGACGTTAAGACTATAGATACGACAAAGGTTTTCAACCAGCCCAAGGTCCCTTCATTTGATGGTTCAAACGGGTATGAGAAAGGGACAAAAGATCTGCTTACAGAACTTGGGCCTGAAAAGTTTTGCCAATGGCTGAATAAAGAAAAGAAGATCCATTATACCGACACGACGCTGCGGGATGCTCACCAATCTTTATTAGCAACCCGGATGAGGACCTACGATATGTTAAAAGTGGCCAACGGATTTGCCAGGAATCACCCGAATACGTTCAGTATGGAAGTCTGGGGTGGCGCAACGTTTGACGTATGCATGCGTTTTCTGCATGAGAACCCCTGGCAGAGATTGAGAAAGATACGGGAAGCTGTTCCGAATATTTTATTGCAAATGCTGCTCAGAGGATCCAATGGAGTAGGGTATACCGCCTATCCGGACAATCTGATCGAAGCATTTGTGATCAAGGCCTGGGAAAACGGCATGGATATATTCAGGATCTTCGATTCGCTCAATTGGGTGGATGCGATGGCTCCGAGCATAGAATACGTTCGTACCAAAACAACCGGGATCGCTGAAGCGGCAATTAGCTATACAGGCGACATTCTGGATCCGAAAAAAACAAAATACACGCTCGACTATTATGTCCGGCTGGCGAAAGACCTTGAAAATGCCGGAGCGCATATGATCTCGATCAAGGACATGGCTGGGCTGTTAAAACCATATGCAGCAACCGAGCTGGTTGGTGCGCTGAAAGACTCGATCAATCTTCCGATCCATCTGCACACCCACGACACGTCTTCACTTCAGCCTGCAACCTATCTCAAAGCGATCGAGGCAGGAGTTGATGTTGTGGATGTGGCCCTGGGAGGCTTGTCAGGATTGACATCTCAACCCAATTTCAACTCTATTGTTGAAATGATGAAATTTCATGAACGGGACCATCACTTTGATGTTGAAAAGCTAAATCAATATTCAAACTATTGGGAGGATGTACGTGAGTACTATTATCCTTTTGAGTCCGGGCTAAAAGCAGGAACTGCGGAAGTCTTCCACCATGAAATTCCAGGAGGCCAGTATTCCAACCTCAGACCACAGGCAATTGCACTTGGCCTTGGGGATCGTTTTGAAGAGATCAAGGAAATGTACGCCAAGGTAAATGTCCTTTTCGGAGATCTGGTTAAAGTTACTCCATCGTCAAAGGTAGTTGGCGATATGGCGCTTTATATGGTAACCAATAACATGTCGCCCGAAGAAGTGATTGAACGAGGAGCTGAAATTTCCTTTCCTGAATCAGTGGTTAATTTTTTCAAAGGCGACCTTGGGCAGCCGTTCCAGGGATTTCCGAAAAAGCTTCAATCCATAATTTTAAAGGATAAAAAGCCCATCAAGGTAAGGCCCAACAAGCACCTGGAACCCGTTAATTTCGAAGAAGAATTCCCTCAGTTTCAGAAGAAATTTCAAAGGGGGTTTGCACGCACGATAGAATTTGAGGACTTCCTTTCCTATAAGTTATACCCTAAAGTGTTTGAGGATGTGTTCAACATG
>JAAZYJ010000203.1 GCA_014239715.1 Flavobacteriales bacterium | reverse complement strand
ATGTGGTAAAGAGTATGGCCGGTTTACCAACCGCCAAATACGAATATCAGCTGGGCAATCCCGGCGGCACAACCTAAAAAAGCACCAACCAAAATTAATTTCAACTCATCCTCCTGAAACACAGGGCGAAGAAAGCCAACAAACTCAGGTGGAGATAAATTGAGCATTCTGTTTCGCATTACATTTTCCAGATCCATTGACTCCTCAGCGTAAGCAAAAGCTGGCTTAACTGATTTCGGAAGCTCTCGGATCACCTTTCTGGAGGCAATGTCTTTGATCCGTTTGTAGTTGTTCTCGCCACCAACAAGCTTGATCATGGGTTTGCCCATTCCGACGGCGTCGTCAAAGGCCTTGTGCGTATGTTTCTGTATCAAGCTTACGAACCTATCTTTGGTTGGGCCGTTTATTATCGCCGCAAAGATCCTGTCGAAAGTGAGGATGTCATTAGCCAGTATGTGAGCATATTCGACGGAAACTTCGGGTTGTCGCTTAATGAACAATCCTTGTAATTTCATTCCCAGGATTCGTTTGGGCTTTATAGGTGCGAAAATTAATTTTAATGCAAGCCAGTTGGTTCCGTAACCAACAAGAAGCCCAAACAACGGAAGGATCCACCATTCAGGAAAAAACCACCAAACCGCCATTTGAATAAGGCCAAAAAGAAATCCAAAGTACAGCCCTGACCTTTCGATGAACTTAAATTCTTCTTTACCACACTTCAGAAAGATCTCGTTCATCATCGCTTTGTCAGTTGTCAGCCTTTGCACGATCATCGCTTTAAGATCAAAAACATCTTCAATATTGTCTTTGACGTCTTGCATAATGTCGGAAATAATAAAAGGAAGATCCTTTGACATTCGAGTATACACAATGTTTTTCGCAGCATCCGGCACTTTTGCCCAGATCTGCGGCATCTGGTCTTCCATAACCTCTTCCATCATTTCCCTGGCAATTCTGTCAAATTCCGGGCGCATTTCATCGGCAACCGCCTCCGGCTTGATCTTGGAGAACATTTCTTTCACATTGATCAGCTTTGTTGTCCAAAGATCCACAGATATTTTTGACATTTTAGCCGCCTTGGAAGGTATGATCCCTTGCCAACCAAAGACAGGCTTGATGCCTATGAATTCCAACGGATAAAATGTCATTTTCAAAGCCAACACATTGGTGGCCCAACCCACCACTGCACTTGTTAATGGAATGGACAAGTACAGGAATATGTCCGTATGCGTTTGTATCCACTGCCACATGCGGTAAAAGTGCAATTTTTTAACTACAAATAACTATATTGTCCAATAATTCGATTTAAATGAAAAAGTTCATTTTATTGGGATTGGTTGTGTGTTGCATCCTGTTAACAGGTTGTTATAAGGTACATCGTTCCTACATCATTAAAGGAAAGTGGTATTTGAATTCATTTGAAATAGATGGTGGATCTACGAATCAAATGCATGGTTTTTTGGATGATTATGTTTCCAGCAATGGAACCTATGTAATTTATATGCTCGACAATGGGATCATGAGGGGCGAGTATTACACCGCGGATACGATCAATTATTTCACAACGGGCACTTGGTCGCTTATTGATACAAAGACAATTCAGATGGATATGGATCAATTCGTTGATGGAGATTTCCATATTGAACTTCTTAATCAATCCGAAATGCTGCTCAATACATCAGCGAATCAAATTGATTTTTTCAATATTGGCGAGGTGAAAACTGTTCTTCGAATTTCTCGTGAGGGGAGAGTAACTTCCTAATTGTCGTTTTTTAGTTTGACGTCAAGATCAAGTGTTGCTTTGATAACTGCGGTTTCTGCAGTAAAGGTCTTGTCGATATCCATATTCATGTAGATCTGGAAATCGTTGTCGTGAATAAACTCATCAAGTATTACGTTGGGGTCAACGGTTGGGTATAGCGTGCTTCCAACATCGTTTGCGATATTGTCGACAGATCCTATGAACTTGGCATTGTGCGGGTCATCTGGAAAAAGAGGGTCATAAAACACAAGATCCCCGATACTGGCAACATCTTTATTCACGATATAAATATCTACCTTGTCAAGCATGGAAAAATCACACCCTTCTACATTCATCAATTCCATTTTAATGGCCTTAGGTTTAATTTCCTCAACCAGGTGAGCATAAGGGTTCGGGTTGCTGGCCGGTACCATTTGTTCATAATTGATATGAGATCCGAATGGAATATCCCAGCAGGCGGTAATAAACGAGATTCCGCTTAAGACAGTGTTAGGGATCATCAGGGTTATTCGCTCTTCCAGCGAGAAATGAGTGGTTTCAAAAGGAACGTTATTGCCGTCAAGGTCTTCTTCTTTTGTGCAGGATCCAATAAATAGGGTGGAAGCAATAAGAAGGATGCCTATTTTTCTCATGATTGTTTATTTTCGTTATGACGAGTTAGTACTTTTCCTTAAAAGTTGAATTACTCAATTTTTTAAAAGGGAATAGTACAGCTAAATATAGGACAAATATTCAGGTATAACTTCTTCTGATGAGGACAAATAATGTGGTAATGATACGGCCCAGATCATTTGGGTTCAACGAAAACACGTCACAGTCCAACGCGTTTCAACAAGAAGTGCAGTTTGACCCGAAGGAGATAAACACAGAATTTGACAGATCCGTACTGTCGTTGAAAAATTCCGGCGTTGATGTGCTGGTTGTGGAAGATAGCACAGAACCAGCTAAGCCCGACGCCATATTTCCGAACAATTGGTTGCAGCTGAGAGCAGATGGGGCAATTGTACTCTTTCCAATGGCTAGTGTAAACAGAAGAATAGAGAGAAGGCCCGAGATAATAGAAGAAATTACTAAAAAATATGAATGCAGTCAGTTACTGGACCTGTCTGGCTACGAAAAGCAAGCACGATTCCTGGAAGGAACAGGAAGTGTCGTTTTTGATCATTATGCAAAGGTGGGTTATGTTTGCATTTCTTCACGAACTGATCAAGGGCTGGCAGACAGCTACATTAAAAGTATCGGCTATACGCCAAAAATATTCGGAGCTTATTATGAAGAAAAAGAAATTTACCACACCAACGTGGTCATGGCTGTTGCAGAGGATTACGTTATAGTTTGTTTGGAGGTATTGGATCAGGTCGGGCGAGAGATCTTTAATTCCATTCAGAAAACGCTTGTTCCTATCTCTACAGATCAAATGGTAAACTTTGCAGGAAACGGTTTAGAATTGGCAGATGATGAAGGAGACTCTTTATTTGTAATGAGTAAAGGAGCATTTGAATGTTTACGTGAAGATCAGCTTCAAACCATACAAAAATGGAGCTCTATATGTGTGTTGCCTATTGACAAGATCGAAACAGTAGGGGGTGGAAGCGCCCGTTGCATGATCGCCGAAAACTTCCTTTCCGTAAAATAAAAAAACCCCGACTGATCAGCCGGGGTTTTTGAATTGTGTTGTGCTGTTACGATATTACTTCGCTACAGCCATTTTCTTAGTAGTTCTAATGCCATCCACGATAACCGAGTAGTAATAGATACCACCTGCCAGGTCATTAGAAGCAAAAGTTACATTATGCTGGCCTGCTTGAAGATTACCAAGTCCTTGCTTTTCAACGATCTTACCTGTAACGTCCATTACCACGAACTCCACATTAGCAGAGTTTGAAAGTGTAAATGGAACCATAGTAGATCCGTTGAAAGGGTTAGGTATGTTCTGGCCAAGATTAGCACCCATTTCATCTTCGTTGAGACCTGTGCTTACGGTTGCAAGATTAAGTCTCATCATGAAGCAGTCTGTGGTATAGTAGTCCTGCGCTGAACCGTCAAGAGGGTACCATGATACCCCTGCAGTAGTCCATGAACCACCAACTGCCATAGCTACTCCGGATACTCCAACGAACAAAGAATCGAACTCGTTGAAAATTGAAACGGTCCAAACTTCTCCCAAGGCAGGGTCAACAGGATATCCTGCGTTACCTGTTAAAGGATCGGTCAAAGGTAAATTAACCCAAATTTCACTGCCCGCTCCACTTGGAGTAAGATCTCCAGCTGTAAGTGTATAAGATGGTACCAATGCTGTTATGCCGTCGTACACAGGGTTCCCTGCCGGATCGTAAATGTTGTATTTAAGCTCCTGTCCAACAGAATTATCTGATCCACCTGGGAAAACTGCGGATATAGAAAGCACAGTGTCCGCATTGTAGAACTGATAGTCAAGAAAGAACTCAACCGGATCTACAAGTCCATCACCATCAAAATCTCGTGTACTATACGATCCAGTCATAGCCCCGGCGTCCCTTGCATAAACAGAATTGTTGACTTCAAAATCCCATTGTCCATCGGAAATCACGTTGTCAATAGGAGTAAAATCAGTAGAATCTGAAGCAACAGACCACGCTACTGAATAACTGCCATTGGCAGAACCAGCACCTACCATTGGCCCGGACATCAACGTGTCAGATGTTTGTGCAACAGAAGAGTAAGGGGTTGAAGCATAGGTCGCTGATGCAACACCGCTAACGGTAGCAGTCATAACTGTATTTGGTTGATCCATCCCACCGTTATTTCTAACCACACCGTAAAAATCAATGTCGTTCAGCTGACTTTGAGGGATCATCGAATATGGGATATATGGAGTTGTACTACCAGTTGTGTTGGCCCAAAACCCATCCAATAATTTTAGGTCATTGTTAGGGGTTTCCATTAATTCGATATCATCGACCATCCAAAAATAATGGCTGTTTTGTTGTTGGTGAAACCGAATGTAAATATCTCCGGTATACATTCCTCCTGCAACTGCTGAAATATCAACAGAAACATTCATCGGGTCATCTGAATTGTCATTAAAATCAACATATTGATTTGCCTCATAAGATACTGTTGTTGCTCCAGGTGTAAACGCTGCATCACGGGAGACAACTACAGTAAAGGCACTGAGGTCAGCCGTGCAGCAAAACCTCAATTTTTGTTGCCATTGTAGAGAAACCGCATTATATCCGGTACCCATGCTTATTGGTGCGGATTGAAAGTATGCATCCATAGCGGTAAAAGACGCCAAAGGATCGACACCTCCAGATCCACCAATTGTGTTGTATCCATCACCGAAAAGTAGCATATGGTTGCCACCTGAAGTTGATGAAATAGGGGAGCCATTTGCCCCTGTGTACGCCGCAGTTACAGCAGTGCTATTCAGGATCCAATCGTAACCCATTCCATTGTTGTCAACAACGCTCCATCCAACGGGTATTCCGCCTGAGAAATCTTCGCTCCAAAATACGTCACCGGGTCCTTTAGCATAAGCGGTCCCATCAGCATTAATGAATGCCTTAGTGCATTGCTCAAGCTGAGCAGGAACTGCAGAGTAAGAACTCCTATCGGCATTCTGAGCATTTAATGTTAAAGTGAGGGCTGCAAGTCCGCCCACGAGGTATAATTTTTTCATTTCTGAATTTTTAGTTATTACTTCGCAAATCTAAGAAAACACTCGCAATGTTCAACAATACACTTCATTTTTTGAAGTAAGGGTTAAAAAATTAACGAAAACGGCGAATTGACGTGTGTTTACGGGTGTTATTTTATGCTGAATAATCGGAAATCGAATTAATTATGAATAATTAGTCAAAAAAAATACCCCGTGCTCCAGCACGGGGTATTTCAATAAAAAATGGGAAATAGCTTATTTTGCTACTACGAATTTCTTAGTTGATCGTTTACCGTTAATGGTAAGTGCGTAGTAGTAGATGCCTCCTGCAAGGTTAGAACCATCGAACTCAATATTTTGATCTCCTGCACCT
>JAAZYJ010000345.1 GCA_014239715.1 Flavobacteriales bacterium | reverse complement strand
TATGCTTCTGGGGGTAAATTATTTTAAATATGGGAACCCTATAGATCTCAACGATGATAATTTCACGGATGTTACGTTGCAAGACAGGATATCTGTATTCAATAAATGGAATATTGAACGGCCAAACAACCGAATTGCCAATGTCGCATTCCGATATGTTTATGAAGATCGTTGGGGAGGAGAAATGCAATGGACGCCTGAATTTCGAGGCGGCGATGTTGTTTATGGAGAGTCAATTTGGACCAACCGATATGAGATCATCAGCAATTACCAATTGCCACTGAAAGAGAAAATTATATTTCAGACTTCAGCATCCCGGCATGAGCAGAATTCCGTTTATGGGGATTTATCGTACGTTGCTGAACAGGTAATCGCATTCAATCAGCTGAATTGGCAGAAGAGATGGGGAAAGAATAACATTACGGCAGGTCTGGCACATCGTTACACCTTCTATGACGACAATACTGTGGCCACAAACAGCATTAGTGACACTGTCGTTATTAACAATCCATATAAGGTCGGACAGCCTGGAATATTTCTTCAGAACCTTATTCTGTTTTCTGATAAAAGTCAATTGCTGCTGGGAATGAGAATGGATTTACACCCTCAACACGGCAAGGTTTTATCTCCCAGAATTAATTATAAGATATCGCCTACTGAAAAACTCGATTTCCGTTTTGCTTTGGGTAATGGCTTTCGAGTAGTGAATTTATTTGCTGAAGAACATGCTGCACTTACCGGAGCAAGAGCTATAGTTATTAAAGAAACACTGGAGCCGGAAACATGCTACAATGCGTCAATAAATGTGACGAAGAAGTTCTTCACGCCAAAGGGACTGTTTACGCTCGATGGTAATTTTTTCTACACGTATTTTACAAATAAGATCAATCCGGATTATGATCAAAACGACAATGAAATTGTGTACGAAAATCTTGACGGTTATGCCATTTACAGAGGTGTAAATCTGGATGCGCGTTTCAAATTTGAATTTCCGCTTACCATTAACGCCGGCATTACATTTTTGGATGCATTCCAAATGAACCGTTCGGCTGATGGGTCACTTATCAAAGAGGTTCCACTGCTTACGGAGGGGCTTTCGGGCTCCTTGTCAGTTAGCTATCTCTTTCCGAAGATCAGCATGAATGTGGATTATACGGCAACCGGCTACGGATCAATGGGGTTACCGGTTTTGGTAGATGATTTTCGATCAGACCGCTCGAAACCGTATGCCATTCATAATTTGAAATTGACAAAGGCGATCAGCGAAAAATTTGATATGTATGTTGGAGTAAAGAACATATTTAATTTTATGCCGCCCTCGTATTCGATCATGCGCTCATTTGATCCGTTTGATCAACAGGTTGATGACCCCGTCAATAACCCTAATGGCTACACATTTGACCCTGCCTACGTTTATGCTCCAAATCAGGGTGTGCGAGGTTATTTAGGAATTAAGTTCAAAATGAAATGATGCGCCTCTATATTTCCGTTTTGTTTTTGGTCTTGGTAAATTTTTCGGTCGCTCAGGTCAATTGGATCCGGTTGGAAAATCTATCAGACAGCCTGACCTTGCAACCCAAACCGGTGTTTGTATTTATTCATGCTCCCTGGTGTGGCTACTGCAAAATGATGGAGCACAATGTCTTTTCAGATCAGGAATTAAGCAACCAGCTTAACAGAGACTATTATTGTATATCACTGGACGCGGAAATGCCGGACACCTTATATTACGGAGGAATTGATTACCCTCCTGAGCCCCAGCCAAATGGCAAGTTGATTAACAGCCTGGCCAAAAAGATAGGGGCGGTTGATGGAAAATTGAATTTTCCAACGTGTGTATTTCTCGATGCTAAGCTGATCGTACAAGCTCAATATGCTTCCTACCTCAAGAAAAGCGATTTGCAGTATGTTTTAAAAACATTAACAAAGTAATTGTAACCCCATTTCGAATTTTGTGTAAACTTGTTCAGAGAGCTAGCCAAAGGCGATATGAAAGCACGGAAATCCATCTACCTTGTCTTGATGTGTATCTTTCTTATTGGAAGTGGATTTTCAACGTATAAAATGCTTTCAGAATCTGAAGAATTCAAATTAAATCGCAAAAAATATACAGAGTCGGTTATTTTTACGGAGGGCGTATTGGATCCTATTAGCTGGGTCCCGGCAGGAAGCTGGGAAGAAAAACTGGCTCGGGCTGATGTATTTAAAAATCGTTCCAACAGAGCCCATGACTCCATCCTGAGGAATGGTCTTGTCATCACATTTGCTTCTTTTTTCTTTCTGTTGGTCACATGCGTATTGTTCCTTAGAAAAATAGAAATATGGAGATACATTGCCGGGTCGTTGTTGGTCGTGTCGATCGTAGCACTGGTGATCGGTGTTTCCACTCCTATGATGGAAATGGCCGCATTCAATACGGACCTGACGATTCCCTTCAATTTTGCTGAGGTGTCGGACAATCTACCAGCGGTTAGTAAGGATGTTTTAGAGCTGTTAAGCTTTGATGTTACATTTGATGGAAGGATGTATTATTTCTATCAAAGCAAATCTATCATGGGCCTGATCAAACTATTGTTTGTCCAAGGAAATTACCTGGTTGGGTCAGCGATCCTTTTGTTTTCATTGCTTTTGCCGGTTGTTAAATTAGCTTGTTCGTTTGGCCAATTATTAAGTCCGAAGATTGCGACGAACAGGGGTGTTTATTTTATTACCAATTATCTGGGTAAATGGAGTATGGCCGATGTCTTCGTGGTTGCTTTGTTTTTGGGTTACTTTTCATTCGCAAATATGAATGTGGGAATAGAAACACAGACAGAAGCGTTATTCGGCCTTTATTGCTTTGGATCTTATGTCGTACTTTCCCTTTTGTCTACGCACTTTATAAATATGGCTTTGAAAGCAGAGAAGAGAAAACATGTGGAAGTATAAGTACACCATATTATGGATTGCCCTGTCAGTTGGCTGTTCATCGGAATCGTCAACTACATTAGATTCTGCTTCGAATACGGATGTCATTGGTGATTCTATTGGTCCTGCTGCCGAAACAGAATTATCTTTTCACACCTCTTTAAACGGTGACTACAGAGCTCATTTCCCTGATAGCGTGGAGCATAGGGAAGAATCACTTCCAACTTCCTTTGGTGTAGTTAGAACATACACTGACGTTTGTACTATAAATGAAGATCAGGTGTATTTGGTGAAATGTATAGAATATCCGATAGCAATTTTTGAAGGACGTCCCGATTCATTTAGTAGTGAGCTTATCCAAAACAGTATTGAAGAAACAATGCTTAGATACGCTATTGATAGTGCTTCTTTAGCATTGGAAAAAAATGTGGGTATTCATCCGGGCTATTATTACCAGGGTTCGAACGAACAATATACCGTTGCCTGCACTCATGTTCTTTCAGAAAATTATTTATACCAGATCGTTGTTTGCGTCGAGGCCGGAACAGTTGATCAGGAGGAGATAGATCTATTTATGAATTCAGTTCAAATTACAAGATCATAATGCGTTTTTAACTTAATAATATGGATGTAAAAGAGTTTATTTTATTGATATTGAGTGCAGCTCTTTTTTCTTGTGGAACACCTGAAATTGTGTCGGATCCTGCACTGACCTTGCGTAAATTCAAGGACAAGAAGATCGCCTCCGTGTTTCCCAGTGAACCTGAGATGTTACCAATAGAAGATGTTTTTTTTGGTGAGGGGATAGGGATTAAACGGACATACCTGGCACAGGAGAGTGATAGTGCAGCATACATTGTGTCAAATTTCACTACAAAAGAATACAATGGAAAAAGAATTGAGTCGGCAATAGAAGAATTTAAAGAGTTGTACATGATATCCCATATGGATTCACTATCCGAGAAAGGCTTGAAATACGCGAATTATTATTTGGCCACTTCAGACTTGTCGAACATTCATTATTATGTGAAGTTTGCGTTAGGAACCACCTCTAATGATGTGTTTTACGCAACAAGCACTTGCATTGGGGCTTATCCGGATTCGGCGACATCAATGTATTTTCTGAATAACTCATCCAGTTCCGACTACTAATGTTTATTGTACAGTAGTTTTTCGCCGGCTTCAATCCTGGTATTTAGAAAATTTTCTCTGGGGGGAACAGGGCAATTATATCCTGTTGAATAATGGCAATAAGGGTTAAAACATTTGTTGAAATCCAATTCTAACAGTTCTCCTTCTACCGGTATTTTGGCTTCAATATAGCGACCTCCTCCATACGTTTCATTGCTGTTGGTTAGATCGGTAAATGGTATGAACAAGTGATCTCGATTCAGAGGAGTTT
>JAAZYJ010000267.1 GCA_014239715.1 Flavobacteriales bacterium | reverse complement strand
CGGATCGAAAAAAGAGGCGATAGTTTTTTTATTGAAGGAGTGGGGGAGCGGAGTACGAACGAAATTCTTGCCGAGTTGGATGACGCCCCCGAAGCCTTCTCACCAAATGTGATCCTAAGACCTCTTTATCAGGAAACAATACTGCCCAATCTTGCTTATGTTGGTGGAGGATCAGAAATGTTGTATTGGTTGCAGATTAAGGGCGTTTTTGATGCCGTTAATTGCACGTATCCATTGATCGGAGTTCGGAATTCAGTGCTTTTGTTAGATGCGGCAATTTCTAAAAAGATAAGCAAGCTGAATTTCAGCCCTGCAGCTCTTTTCAAAAATGTGGAACAGATCAAGAAGGGATTTATTGAACAGGAGTCGGGGGAAGAATTGAACCTGGACCAGCTGGATTCTGTAGCCAAGAATCTTGGAGAAATTATGTCCGCGTCTATTACTAAGCTTAACCCATCGATGGAAAGCTATGCAGCTGCCGAAATTTCCAGGTTAAACAAACAAATAGATGGAATAAAGGCTAAGCTGGTCAAAATAGCCAAAACAAAAAATGAGGAGGCCATGAAATCGATCGATCAGATTAAAGAAAGACTTTTTCCTGATGGGAAATTACAGGAAAGATCGGTCAATTTTTTCTCCTTTTGCCCCGATGGAAATTTTGTAGAACGTTTGGATACTTTATACAATTGCCTGGATCCGATGGTAAATGATTTTATTGTGGTTCGCGAATTTAAATCAATGAAATAATCACTTAAAATTCTCGTTTCTAAAGCTACATTTGTACTATGCACAGATTTCTGCTGTTTATTTTACTTTCATTGCTCGTAAATTTCTCTTTTGGCCAGAACATTAAGGTTGTTGGGAAATGTACGGATAGGAAGGGTACTCCTGTATCGAATGTTAAAGTGTACTCTAAGCTTGCTGTTTTCCCGGTTGTATACACTGAAGAATCAGGGGTGTTTGAGTTGTTGTTCGAAAACCCGGGAACTATTGGAGTGGTGTTTCGGTCGGATTCGAATGAGATTGCAAGAGAATATACGATTGAAACGTATTTATTGCGTGTTCCAGATATTAAATTCCCTTTTCAGTTGGAGCAGGAAGTGATCGCAAGGGGGTATCAAAGTGATCCTTTTGAGATTCCGTATCTCGAACCGGTCGATCTTCAGACCATTCCGGGTGGCGGAGGGGTTGAGAAATATCTGGTTTATACTACAGCGGCCTCATCTAACAACGAGCTGACATCAAATTATAATGTACGTGGCGGAAGCTATGACGAGAACCTTGTTTATGTTAACGGTTTCAAAATTTACCGTCCTTTTCTTACGCGTTCCGGACAGCAGGAAGGAATGAGTTTTATCAATTCTGCTTTGGTGGAATCGATACGGTTTTCAGCTGGCGGTTTTGAGTCTAAATACGGCGATAAGCTGAGCTCGGTGCTGGACATCAAATACAAGACTCCCGATAAGTTTCGCGGTTCTGCCATGGGTTCACTATTAGGTGTTGAGGCGCATGCCGAACAGGCGGTCACATCACGCTTCAATTATTTGGTCGGAGCGCGTTACCGCTCCAACGGGTATTTACTTAATGCTTTGCCTACAAAGGGTGCCTATAATCCAATTTTCTGGGATGCTCAGCTGTTGACAAATTTTGCCATTACGGAAAATTTGAATTGGTCTGTTATGGGGCATTTTTCTTCAAATAATTATCGCTTTTCTCCTGAATCACAAGAAACTGATTTTGGAACAGCAAACGAAGCATATTCTTTTAGAGTCTACTTTGAAGGTCAGGAACAAACCAAGTTCACTACTATGATGGGTGGGACTTCTTTGAACTGGAAGGCCACTGAAAGAACAAATTTGCATTTGTATGCTACAGTTTTCAATACTATAGAACGGGAATCTTTTGACATATTGGGCGAGTACTATATCAATGAGCTGGAAACGGATCCTTCTCAGGAGGAATTTGGTGATTCGATAGCTGTTTTAGGGGTAGGTGCGTACCTTAGCCATGCAAGAAATAAATTGAACGCAACAATCATAAACATTTATCACGATGGGGATCATTCGGTAAAAAGGGGATTTAAGGATCAGCAGAGAACTAAATTCAGGAGTCAGACACTGAATTGGGGTGTTAATTTTCAAATGGATGATTTTACCGATAAGCTGAGCGAATGGAAGATGGTTGATTCTGCTGGCTTTTCTGTGCCGCAGAGCAACAATAGTGACATTGTTCTCTTTGAAACAGTGAAAGGTGATTTTGAGCTACAATCTCAGCGATATACAGGATATTTTCAACTTAATTCATTATGGTCCAATAATCAGAAGCTGAAACCTGTTTCAATTTCTAAAAAATACAAGTTCAGAGACGAGAATGGAAGAAAAAGTAAGACCATTCGAATATTTAAGGATACCATTCTTGAATCACCATCCAAATGGGCATTGACCGTTGGATTCAGAGTGGGGCATACTACTGCCAACAATGAATCTTATATTACGCCAAGGGCATCTGTAAAGTATTATCCACGAACGTATATGGTGAGGGATGAAAAAATCGTGCGCAGAAATGTAGTGCTTCGATTTGCCACGGGCATGTATTATCAGCAACCTTTTTACAGGGAATACCGAACATTCGATGGGAATTTAAATATGGACGTTAAGGCGCAGAAATCGCTTCATTTTGTGGCCGGCTCCGATGTGTATTTTGGTATGTGGGGCAGAGAGGTGCCGTTCAAGTTTACCGCTGAGGCTTATTACAAATACCTTTGGGACGTTAACTCCTATGAAATTGACAACGTGAGAACGCGCTATTATGCAAACAACAATGCAGTGGCTTATGCTTATGGGCTGGACATGAACATTAGAGGACAGTTTGTTGAAGGGATCGAATCGTTTTTCAAGATTGGTTTTCTTTCAACCAAGGAAGATGTTATAGGAGACTATTATTATAATTATTACAATGAAGCGGGTGATAAAATAATTTTTGGAATCAGTGAAGATCAAACTGTGGTGGACAGCATCCGTGTAGAACCGGGGTATGTCCCACGCCCTACCGATCAGCTGATAAATTTTGGAGCACTTATTCAGGACCGAATGCCATTTCATGAGAGCTTTAGCGTACAAATGGGCATGCAATTCGGCTCGAGGTTACCATATGGTCCGCCGGATTTTGAGCGCTATAAGGATACATTACGCCAGAAGTCGTATTTCCGCGTCGATCTTGGAATGTCTTATGATTTTCTGTATAAAAAGAAGGAACAAAAGAATTTCTGGAATAAAAATTTCACTGAGGCAATTGTATCCTTTGAGGTATTTAATTTACTGGGTGTAAATAATGTTCTTTCCAAGCAATGGATACAGGATACAGAAGGGAGGTAT
>JAAZYJ010000402.1 GCA_014239715.1 Flavobacteriales bacterium | reverse complement strand
TTCGTGTGGGGGGTGACTGATGGCGATTGGCGGACCAGGGTGTGATGTGTTCATGGTTCCCCTCCCAATTTCTTACCACTTGTCCCAGGCAATCTCTAAGTACAGCATTCCCTTCAGAAAGGTCACATCCCTGTATAAAAATTGCTCCGGTAGTGGGATTGGGGTACACGGTTATTTTTCTTTCAGGGTCAGTTGAGCTTGATGTAATTGGTGAGCTCTGAAGTTTCACCACCAGCGGTACTGCGGATAACGAAAGTGTCATATTTCCTGTGGAATAAGCGGGGAGGGTAGCAGCAGTTCCTGTGCCTGATAAGCCGGAAATCGTCCAGGCCGAATCAGGTGCATATGGAATAGATACGGATGCAGAAGAGCTACTTCCATCTGATTCATCTACAGGTCTCCATCCGATCAGGTACGTTGGTGTTCCGGTGGAATCACCGAACAGATACACCCAATGTTCATCATTTTCAGCCAGGGTGTCCAAAAAGAATTGATCTCCGATGTGATGAAGCAGTGCTTCAAATGCCGTGAATGACTTTTTTTCCGCAAAGGACGTTGCTACGGACCCGGTGAGTCCGGATCGGGTGTATAGTGAAGAAGTAGCGTTACTATTGGCATAGAAGAACCAGGTCATATCGTCCACTCCAAGACGATTCAGCATGAGGGCATACCGGACTCCATAAATGGCCTGGGCGGTTTCAGAAACACATTCATTGTGGGTACATGCCTCACCTGCTCCATCAGAATCCCATCCCCACTCTGAAACAACCATCTTTTTCCCGGGAAAATTGACATCGCGATACCTGAGGTCGTTCAATATCCCTCGCATTGAGGAGATATAGTTCTCGGGGTAGGTAGCTCTCCGGACTCCATTCGAATCATTGTAATAGCTGTAATAATGCCCATTCAAGCCATCGATATAGGGTGCGATCGTATCCAGTAATCGAACACCGGCATAGTTCTTATACACTCCCGATTCCGCACTTGAGTCCACAGCCTGCAATGCACATGGAATGACCAATATGGAGGGGTCAGCAGCTTTAGCGCCTTCCGCCATACCCTGCAGAACTTCACGGTAAAACGAAGCTTCGTAGTCCCATGGCTCATTTCCAACTTCTATTCGTTTCACCAGCCCATTGCCGGTTCCGGGTCCGAAATGTTCAGCAAAAGCATAACCGTAATTGTATGCTGCAAGATAGGGGTCATCCCAAACGCTGTCCGGCTGATTAGCATTAGAAAACTGAATGCTGGCAAATACATCCAGGCCTGCAGAATCCCAAATCTTGTATTCCCGATCCCAATCCAGCCACCACTGTGCAAGACTCCCCGGCATTCCACTATAGTCCGGCACAACATCAGGGTCGGACACATCCCAGTTCATGTTATGATAATTGCGGGCATGAGTGCTGATCCGGTTGTGCTGAAAAGGTCCCTCACCCGGAGACAACAAGTCTGAATAGATACCGTTTCCCAATCCCCAGATGCCATTGACTCCCATCATTTCGAAGAGGTTATGTGAATTTGGTGATGGAGCCGGAAAGGGGCCATATCTCCCATATTGATCGTATGCCCGAACCTCCCAGATCTCTGCCTTGTTCCAATTTCCTTCTACCATTGTGTGTTCGAGCTTTATGTAACGGGCGGGATACTCATTTGGCAATCGATTACTAATTACTGATACTGCCCCAGGATCCAGATCAAGCACCTTGGTCCATGTAATGCTATCTGTACTCAATAGAATTTGAGAAGAGGCAACATCGCTTCCGGCAAAATGTCGGGTTTCCAGCCACCCGATATTCTTCACGGAGCCCAGATCAATTACAGCGAATTCAGTGGGTATCTCAGCCAATGCGCCAACATCGGTAATAGTAAATTGGATATCAGATGCCAGACGAATTCGAGTAATCGTATCGATCAAGGTAAAGCGTTTCGTACTGTAATTGTCAGCGTCGTAGTACGTGCCTAATTTCACTGAATCGCCTCCGGCATGAAAGATCCAAACCGAAATGGAATCTGCCGTAACACTTCCTTTTAAAGAAAGCGACCGAAATGGACTGGCCCCTCCAAGGTCGATTTCCACCCACGCCTCTCCTGAAACCTCGGGTATGAGCAGGCCGGTATAGACATCACCATCCGTTATGGCTGTGTCTGGCAAAGATCCTGAATTGGTGGAGGCCGGAGTACCCCCTAAACCCAATAGAATATTGAGATCCTGACGCACCAGAAAACCCGATGGAAGGGCTCCGCCTGACTGCCAAAATGTGCCTATATCGCCATCAATAATGTTTCCTGCAAAAGAAGTCGGCGTAATGGAAGAGACTGCAACCGTTGCACCCTCCGTAAGGGAAGGGATGATCCCTGCATGGGGGTCAAACTGAGCAGTGATGGAGCTAAAGGACAATACCAGTATTGCAACAAAAATGCAGTGGAGTAGGGGCAAACGCATGATGCTGAAGATAACAAGATTTGGAGACTTATCGTCGACGGCAAGAAGGAATTCGAAAATGATGGGAAATGATCAGGAGCAATTATGCCTTGCCAACTATCTGGATAAAATGCAGCCGGCTCCCTCTTGAACTTTCAAGATCTTTTTTTTGTTTTTAGGCTTAACATCCCAGGTGTTTTGTTCGGTCTGGAATGTACATTCCGAAACAGAATGCTCGGAAAACAGCTTCAGATTATCCTTGTTTAGCGGGTATCTGGCAATCAACACGCTATTGTCACCTGCACTATACAGCAAATTGGTCTCGAAATCAGCAGTAGTGTGCAGTTCCATTTTTTCACCATTAGACATGGACAGGGTCAGTTTCATTCCCTCCTTTACGGTGAGCGTCTCTATTAAATTAGATGACTTTTTGAAGGCTAAAGAAAAATCGGAATTTTTTTTGTGGAAAGTAATGCTATAGCTTCCTTTCTCATCTGAATATATTGCAAGGTCTTTGGTTGCGATAATCGTATCTCCATTTGCCTTTCGAACCCTATCCACTTTGAATTTGCATTGACCGTAAGAGAGGTTCACAATTAAGACGGCTAGAACTAGAATAATGTTTTTCATACTTGAATCTACATAATAATGTTGTTGTACACAGTCTTTACTGAAAAGTTCAGTTATACGCTGAATAACTAAGGTGTCTCTGGTTTTCTTTAGGAACAGGCCTTATTTTATTGCCCTTTCCGGCCTTAGATGTAACAAGGTCAGCAGGTTTATTTCGATCTCTTGAAATTCCATAAGGAACTTTCAGAAAGGAGTTTTATTATGGTCTTTTCCCGAACCCTGCTACCAATTGCAAATAAACACCTTTATGGGTTCTGTTGTTCCAGTGATCTTCTCTGTCGTAAAAGGTATTAATGCGAATTTTAAGGTCTTGATTGATAATATACCCTAACCCTCCAACAATAGAATAATCTATAATGTTATCACCGGTTTCGTAATTATTGAATACACCGGTATATTGACATACGCTTAATACAAAGTGCTTGGCTAAACGCAGATCCAAGCTATTATTGAGGTGAGCTGTAAGCATATTTCGTCCGTCCTGATAATGATTCGTCCCTACCGATAGCTGATTGCCCAGCTTAATTCTTTCTCCTAATTTTAAAATATGTTCTCCGCCTATTCTGTTGATAAATACGGTGCTGTCTAAATTGTACTGGTCTCTTATATTTCCGACAATTGTAAATCCGCTTAATTCTGACCTGGAATATGTTGGGGTTCCTATGTGCGCAATACTTAAGAAGGTGTTGTTGTATTTCATATTTCCGAAAGTGGGGTTCATATAGGTGTTTTCTATATTTTCATCGGTCCCGAGAAACATGATGGTGCCCTGAGATGGATTGCCGTTAAATAACCAACCACCGCTTGACAATTGTAATGTAATGTCAAGTCTTCTTTCAGGATCTTTTCGTAAGGGCGCTTTGAATACCCAGCCAAGATCCCACCAAAACCCCAGGTCTCTTACCTGAAGAGAATTCCTGTTCATAAAATTGGATTCAGCATCAATTCTTGGGTTGTGTCCGTATTCTACACGTTTATTTCCCAACCAAAAATTCACTCTTCTCTTTTTAGTTCCAAACCCTATCCAGTTATCCATAAGTCTTAGCTGGAAAGCTCCTGATCTGTTATTCAAGAAATAGGTTGGCTCATAGTCTACAGAAAGAGCAACACATGCATTTCTAATTCCTACTTTTCTGATGTATCCTTTTTGAAGTGTTTTACCCGATCGGAAAAAGCCTTGAAACGTCGCACGATTTCTAATTCCTTTTGAGGCGAGCGACCATTCATAGCCATCCCCATTATCCATGACCCCGTCATTGAATAGTCCTCCATGCAGATTCAGCTGAGTATAGAAAAAGGAGGTGCGTTGCTTTTCAAATTTAATAGATGTTTGTGCATGTAAAGAACAGCCGGTTAAAATGAAAGCAGAGAAGATATATAACGAGAGTAAATTTTTCATGGCAGCCGCTTAATAATTATACATTCTTCTTCTTACCCTCAATTGTTCAACAAAGTCGCTGGGTAATTTAACTCTGGCCATCCAAACAGGAATGATCCTTTCATAGGAAAGAACATGCAGCGTAACAACATCTCTGTCTATTTCGTCATAGGAGACGTACACTTTTTCTACTCCTTTGAATTGATTGTTCACCCATTTCCCGGTCTTCTTGTCAACTAAATAGAGGTACGGTTTTTTCTTATCGGGGTATTGAGTCGGGTCGTATCCCATTTTATGCGGCGTTGATTTGTTTCTAATGTTCGTGATGTACGTATTTACTCCGAATAAGAAACCACATAAGATCTGTTCATTCATCAGGGCCAGGTCTACGTTTCCCAGTACGATCTCATAAGGTGCATTTTCACCCCCAATTCTTATCTCAGTATAGAGATCAGAGTCTCTCAGGTTAATAGTACTGATCTTCACATCATCAACATATTTAAGCCATTGCACATAAAATGGGTCTGTATTTTCTTTGTAAAAACCTCTATCCTGGAATCGCGTGAGAGGAAGCTCTGTTTCCAGAATGTTCTTGTAGTTATATTCCTTTTCATGCAATACAAGTCCGAATTGTTTTTTGTAATATTCTTCCGGATCCAGAGGGATTATCTTTCTTTCACTTTGATGGCCCAGCTCAATTATTTCAGTTTTCAGCTCTTCAACGATCGGTCCTCTCAGCTGTTCGAAATCAATTTTGATCTGCTCGGATCTTGCACTCATCTCATCATAGCTCAGGTCGATTAAGCTTGAATTAGCTTCAGGGTTCTTTAATTCAAATAGAGTTTTATAAAAGTTCATTGGGACATTGAACCAGCTATGGGCCAGGATCCTTCTCTGATTTAGATGGTTGTCACTCTTCCTTCTACTCTTGTAATCTGTGTAATCTTCAGCATCTACGACTACTTCCCATTTTGTAGGTTCTAAGCAATTGTTTACCAGTTGAATTCGGTATATCCTGTCCATTGCTTCACTGTACTCTTGTGTAATAGCATCGGACTTGACCAATTCAAATTCATTTCTCCACCCACGGAATTGTACGCCAAAGCGATTGTATTCTTCTGATAGCATTTCAGGGATCATCATATCTCCTGAACAGTCAATTTTTGGAGTGAGCTTAAAAATATTGGTGTTGTCTGTAATGATCTTATTGCCTGAATTATCTTCGAAAGTAAGCTTCAATCCGAGCTTATTACGGAACATGTTCTCTGCAGGTTCAATGATCACTTTGGTAAAAACTAATTGGTCTTCATCTTTGTGATAGAAATTATCTTTTTCCCCCACATCGAATTTGTATCCAATCCCCGGAGCAAAAGCCTCAATTACGATTTTGTTTTCAGGGTAATTTTCAAATAATCTTTTTACAGGATCGGATTCACCTCCTATCAAAAGGGTGGAGTAGGCACAAAACAGAACTAAACTGTTCAGTTTTAAAAGAAGAGTAGTCATGGTAGGCTCGGGTTAAAATTTTGGTTTTGGCAAAGTTATCAGCTCCAATATTTAGTTATAATACCATTGCCTTTAGGCATAGCATTCTGTTTGAATGCGCAAAAGTAGTAAATTAAGTGTTGATAATCAGGTTACTAGATTACTTCTTCGAAAGCTTTGCATCAATCATGGATAAAACTTTATCAATGATTGGTTCGTACCTAAAATTTAGAATTACATCACCAATAAATGCTTTCTGAA
>JAAZYJ010000401.1 GCA_014239715.1 Flavobacteriales bacterium | reverse complement strand
TACCCACCCCCTGGGTTGCCTTCTACAAAATTTTTGGGCTTAGCTCAATTTTCAGAAAGAGTAGAAAATTTGGCCGATACCACCTAAGCTATTTGGACAAGAACAAAAATCATCAGGTCGAAATACTTTCCGGAGCATACATGCTTATGAGAAAGTCAGCTTTGGACAAGGTGGGTTTACTGGATGAAAAATTTTTCATGTATGGGGAAGACATTGACCTTTCATACCGACTCATTAAAGCAGGATATCTGAATTACTATTATTCAGACACCAGCATAATCCATTACAAAGGAGAAAGCACGAAAAAAAGCAGTGTCAATTATGTATTCGTCTTTTACAGGGCGATGATCATTTTCGCTAAAAAGCATTTTTCACAAAAGAATGCTTCTTATTTCAGTTTCCTGATCCATTTGGCCATTTATCTAAGAGCAGGATTAGCCTTAATTGTGCGGTTCGTTAAAAGGGCTATTATTCCTCTAATTGATTTTTCTCTAATCGCAGTCTCACTTTATTTCGTGGTATACTACTACCAGCTGCTTAAACCCGTTTCTTACGAATGGGACATTCTGAAGTGGGCAATTCCGGCTTACAGCTCCATGTGGCTGCTGTGGACCTATCTTTTTGGAGGGTATGACAAGCCGTTAAAATTCTTGAAAATTGCGCAAGGCATTTTAGCCGGGACTGCGTGTATTCTGATCATTTACGCATTGCTTCCTAAATCCGTCCAGTTTTCACGGATGGTCATTCTGCTAGGGTCTGTATCAACCCTACTGTGTTTTTTCCTTTTAAGACTAATCTATCATATATTTAAACTCGATGGTTACTCTTTTGCGAAGAATATTAACACCAAGTTTGCTATTGTTGGGGGTCAGGAGGAATCAGATCGTGTTTCAAACCTACTCAATCAAATAACAGGTAATATTGAAGAGCTGTCATTTGTGTATCCTAATAGCTCAGACAAACCATCAGGTTATACAGGCAACCTTGCTCAGATCAATCAGATCATTCAGATCAAGGATATAGATGAAGTTATCTTTTGTGCAAGAGATCTATCTTCTAGGCGCATTATCGAGCTGATGTCAACACTTGATATTAAAAACCTAGAGTACAAAATAGCACAACCTGAAAGTTTGTATTTAATTGGCAGTAATTCCATTGATACTTCAGGAGACCTCTATATGGTCGACATTAACTCGGTAAACTTGCCTCAAAACAGGAGATCTAAAAGAGTGCTTGACATGCTGATATCGATCGCTGCATTGCTATTTTCCCCTTTCTTGATATGGTTTGTTAAGAAAAAAGCAGGCTATTTATTCAATTGTCTGGCGGTGCTGATGGGCATAAAAACTTGGGTAAGCTATTCTCCTGAAATGAAAGAAATAAAAATAAATTTACCCAGCATTAAGAATGGTGTACTGTCTCCGAGATCTATTTTCGATGGAAAATTAGCACCTGAAAAGCTCGAGAAAATAAATCTGATCTACGCTAAAGATTATCGAATTTCTACCGACCTTACCATCATTCTAAAATCCATCCGCCTACTTGGAGATTAATTCTTCACCTATTCGTTGTTGAAATCTTTGTTTCAGCAATTTATTAAGTGGCAATTTTGATTTACCTTTGTGTGGGTAAAATTTACTTTGGTAATGGCAGAGATAGAAATAGTTCTTCCCAAGATGGGCGAAAGCGTGGCAGAAGCGACAATAGTCAAATGGCTTAAAGAAGAGGGTGAAGCAATCGAAACGGATGAGTCGTTAGTGGAAATCGCTACTGACAAAGTAGATTCTGAGGTCCCGTCTACTGCAGAAGGAATTCTGTTAAAAAAGTTATTCAATGAAGGGGATGTTGTCCAAGTAGGTCAGGTAATCGCTTTGATCGGTTCTGAAGCAGACGTAAAAGATGCAACTACAGCACCTGAGCTGGATATGCGTGCAGAACCTGTAAGCGATACTTTGAAACAAGATTCTAATGGCGTTACTGAGCAGATCGAAGAAGCGCTCATGGCATCGGTACCATCTATAGGAAATACTGAACTTTCAAAAACCGGTGCATCCGGCCGATTTTATTCACCACTGGTTAGAAGCATTGCAAAAACAGAGGGAATACCTGCCGGAGAGCTGGAACAAATTCCTGGTTCTGGCAAAAATGGAAGAGTGACCAAAAAAGACATTTTGGCTTACATCCCAAATCGCGGTAATACTGTGATCAAACCCGTCACTGAAACTGCTCAAGCAAAGGAGCAAAAAGCACCTGCCCCGATTGCACCTGCCCCGATTCAGGTTGATGCTAGCGACGAGGTGATAGAAATGGACCGTATGCGGAAGCTGATTGCTGACCACATGGTCAATTCGGTTCAGACAGCACCTCACGTGACGTCCTTTGTGGAAGCCGACGTTACCAACGTTGTGCTTTGGAGGAATAAGATCAAAAATCAGTTCTTTGAAAAAGTAGGAGAGAAAATTACATTCACACCTATTTTCATTCAGGCTGTTGCTCAGGCGTTGCGGGATTATCCTTTAGTGAACTCATCAATTGAGGGAGATAAGATAATCGTAAAGAAGAATATTAATATCGGCATGGCGGCGGCTACACCTTCTGGCAATTTGATTGTGCCGGTAATAAAAAATGCGGATCAATACAATCTCGTCGGGTTAACCAAACAGGTAAACGATCTAGCAAACAGAGCCCGTTCCGGCAAGCTTGACCCTGATGAAATTTCAGGTGGAACCTACACCGTTTCTAACGTGGGCACGTTTGGCAATGTGATGGGAACACCAATAATTAACCAGCCACAAAGTGCTGTTTTGGCACTAGGTGCAATTAGAAAAAAACCGGCCGTAGTTGAGACCGAATTTGGTGATACAATTGGTGTCAGACACATGATGTTTCTATCTCATTCATATGATCATCGTAACATTGACGGTGCACTAGGTGGAAGTTTTGTTAAAAAAGTAGCCGATTATCTTGAATCCTTTGATATTAATCAAATTATTTGAAAATTGAATTCCCTTGACAGATATAATAGATATATGTTTACATTAGCACTCATGAACCGAATTGCCGCGCTCATTGCAACTTGCCTATTGATGGTTTCTATTGGGTTTTCCCAGAACACCTTTGATAAAGAGCAGTTTGAAGAAAGCTTGAAAAGCTCTTCATTCCGAGAAAAGTTTGAAGCGGCAAGCAGTCTTATGGACGACCAGTTGTATGAGCTTAGTCTTCCGTTGTGGAAAAGTCTTTTAGAGGATCAGCCTGAAAATGGCAATTTGAATTACAAATATGGTTTTTGCCTGCTCAGATCAAACGAGAACCGAAAAGACGCACTCCCTTACTTACTGAAAGCAACAGAGCATATTAAAAAGAACTATGATCCGTTTGATCATACGGAAACCAGTGCCCCACTTGAAGCTGAATTTTATTTGGGTAAAGCATACCATCACAACTACAAACTCGATAAAGCGATCGAATCTTTCACAAGTTTTGGAACCAAAATAAAAAAGGGAAAACATGTTCTTTCAGATCTCATCGATCTGCACATCATGCAATGCAATAATGCAAAATTGGAGCTAAACAGTCCGAAAGAATTCAGCATTACCCATTTAAGTGATAGTATAAACACGCATTTTGCTGAATTCAGCCCTGTAATAACGCTCGATGCTTCTGCTTTGTTCTTTACTTCAAGGAGGGTTAGACCGGATTCTAGTAACGCAAACCTGTTCTCTCCGGACAACGGCAAGCATTACGATGATGTTTACGTTTCCTACAAGAACCCAATGACCAACGAATGGGGTACACCGGAGCTTCTGGAATATATCTCCAGACCTAGAAGCAACGAGGCAACTATTTCCGTTTCAGGAGACGGGCAGACCCTTTTCATTTATAAAGATGAAGACCTGTACTATTCTGAATTTGACGGGGAGCAATATGGCAGACTCAAGAAGATTGGGAAAGACATGAACACAGACATCAATACAGATGCCTGGGAAACTCATGCTGCTTTATCTTCGGATGGAAACACGATGTATTTTGTTTCTGACAGAGAAGGGGGTCTTGGGGGAAGAGATATTTATAGAGCCGTTCGATTACCAAACGGTCATTGGTCCAAAGCTCTGAACATTGGGCCACCTATCAATACGCCCTTTGACGAAGATGCTCCATTCTTTCACCCGGATGGCAAAACATTGTTTTTCAGTTCAAACGGCGACAATAGCATGGGAGGATTTGACATCTTCTTTACAAAACTTGAAGATTCCGATACCTGGTCTACACCCACGAATATGGGTTACCCTTTGAACTCTGTTGATGATGACATCTTTTTTGTCACAAATACAGAAGGAAATGTGGGGTATTTTGCCTCGTCAAAAGAAGAAGGGGGATCCGGTGGACAGGACATCTATACCGTAGAAATGCAAACCGTCATTGATGATCCTGTGGCTATATTAAAAGGATACGTTGTCAATTCTGCTGGTGTACCAATACCGCCAAACACGTATATGTTGGTAACCAACTTAACGGAAGGTGGCGACCCTGACAACTTCAGTGTTAGAAAAAGAGATGGAGGCTATGTTATGACGCTAAAGCCTTGCAACGAGTATCTGGTTGAATATTTTGCAGACAACAACAAGTTTTCAGAAGCACAATTCCTTGTGCCTTGTGAAGGTAGCGGGTACCACGAATTTGGTGGAACGCTAGATCTGGGCAAAATTGATATGGAAACACGATACCATTGGCAAATATTCAAAAACGGCAAGGTATTGGACAGTGATGGATCAATGGTCAATTACGTCAATCAATACGGTGATGTTCTTTTTACCGAACCGTTAACCGAACAAGGACAATTTAAGTTTCACGCCGTAGAAAAAGAAATTTTTGAATTAAAACTAAAAAAATCCCTCAAATGCGAAGAGTTGGAACTGGCATTGATCGATGATTCTGAAAATGTCATTCGAAAAATTACTATGAAAGACGGCTGTCTTGTTACCAAAGACAAACGTTGTATTATAGGCACTGAGATGCCCTTTCTTGAAGGACCAAGCTACAAATATCAAATTAGCGTTAAAGGAGAGCCACTTACCAGTGGTCATTTCG
>JAAZYJ010000206.1 GCA_014239715.1 Flavobacteriales bacterium | reverse complement strand
ACTCGATGCCCGAATCCCATGAGTCGGAAGGGGTCTTCTATATCTTTTGCTTTTGCTATCCATTTATCTGTATCTCCTCCATCTGCTTTGATTGATTCTAGCATTTCAATTACGGCTTGATTCGCACCACCATGCAAAGGCCCCCATAAGGCGCATACGCCTGCAGAAACTGAAGCATAGAGGTTAGCTTGTGAGGATCCAACGATTCGAACTGTTGATGCAGAGCAATTCTGCTCATGGTCCGCATGTAGAATCAATAGCTTATTCAATGCTTTAAGAACCACAGGATTTGGAACATATTCTTCTGTTGGCATAGAGAACATCATGTTGAGAAAGTTCTCACCGTAGTTGAATTTGTTCTGGGGATATATTAGAGGCTGCCTTAGGCTATGCTTATACGCCCATGCTGCCAAGGTTGGCATTTTTGCAATTAGTCGAGTGATCGATAGGTCGAATGCTTCCTCAGATCGGTTTGGGTCCTGAGATTCAGGATAAAAAGTAGACAATGAACACACCATTGCAGCTAGCACTCCCATAGGATGTGCATTTGCCGGATAGGCTTGAAGAAACCCTTTCATTTCCTCATGTACCAAGGTGTGTTGCGTAATGTTATTTTCAAATTCTGCCAGTCTTTCTTTACTAGGAAGACCCCCATATATCAACAGGTAAACGACTTCAATAAAGGTGGCCTTCTCTGCCAGCTGTTCAATCGGGTATCCTCTATAGCGTAATATGCCGTTTTCTCCATCCAAATATGTAATAGAGCTGTAGCATGAGCCCGTATTTTTAAAGCCTCTATCGATCGTTATGCAACCGGTTGAACCCCTAAGCTTGGATATATCCAAACCTCTTTCATTTTCCGCTCCAACCGTTATCGGCAATTCGTGCGTTTCTTCTCCCAAGATCAATTTGGCTGTTTCACTCATATTTTACTGACTAATTAATTGAAAATTAAAAAAGCGACTAATTCAAAAAGCGACTAAAGATAATAAAGTAAATCATAATAAGATCAGCGCACTTTGTTAAGAAATGTTTATCGAAGGATTTTTCTTACAAAAGCAACGGTGAAGTAGGACATCAGAAACAACCCTACAAACCCTTCTATGCTTGATACAATGCGCACCGCACCCCAGGGAGAATAATCACCGTAGCCTATGGTTAAGAAGGTAATGGCCGAGTGGTAGAAAGAAACTGCCAGTTCTGAAAGTTGTTCTGGCGGGCTGAAACCCGGCTTCAGGTCACCAATTCCTACATGGATCATGAAGAAGTATACAAAACTAAAAAGTACGTAGGTACATAACATGCTGATCAATACGCGCAATGGGTCTGTGGCGTACAATCCCATCAAATCAAATATTAATTTTTTAAAGAAGCTCATGGGATACACCCATATCATATTCAGTTTGCTTTTATTGATTTTTTCTGCATTGTTTGCTTTAAGCTCATATCGCTTGAATGCCACATATGCTTTATCCTCATCGTTGTATTTTCCTGAGGTATTGAAATCTTCCTTTAGCAATCTGAACTGATTCGTTTTATCGTGAAAGGAAGAGTCCTGGCCTTCGATCAAAGCCTTAACATTGTTTTCTTTCCAATCCAGAAATATTTTCCCAAGATTCCTGACCCCAATAAGTATCAGCTGATTGAGTTGTAATTCCGTTTTCCCCTTCTTTAGGTCAACAATATCTCTTATAATCGTGTCAGAAAGATCAATTATATCACATCGATTCACCCTTAGATCAACATATGTTTTTAGCTGGCAGGATTTGAAGTTGATCATTCTTGATGTTGTTCTAAGCATGGAGATGCTTCCCTCACCGAATTCCGCACCTTCAAATGATACTTCTTCATTTCCAAAATCGGCCATGTCAAAGGAAATATTGCCCGAGCCGAATACTGCTTTTTTAAAAAAGGTACGGCCCACTTTGTGCTCAATTTCTTCAAATGAAACTACGGCATTTCCAAAAACAGTTCTTCTGAAATCAAGTTTTCCGGTGCCGAATTCTACTTTCCTGAAGTCAACATATTTTCCGCCAAACTCTGATTTGTCAAAAGACACATCTCCCTTCCCAAATTTCGCAAAATGGAAGTCAACGTTGCCTGCCCCAAAATTGAAGTTCTTGAAATTTACTTTGCCATCTTTAAAATCGGCGTTTATGAAAGATGTATTGCCGTTGTAGTTGGCACCGTTTTCGAAAGAAACATTGCCAGTGCCAAAGTCGGCAAATTGGAAGTTGATACTCCCTTCCCCAAAATCTACGTTTGAAAAATCGACGGCAGTGTCAACAAAAAACGTCTTGTAAAAGCTGACGTTACCACTTCCAAACGAAGAGTTTATAAAATCACAACCTCCATGAAACTCCGTATACGAAAAGTCTGTTGTATCGTCAGCTTCGAAGAACGTTCTGATTGCACTGAAATTATTAAGTGTGAGCTTGGCATCTCGGCTGAGATCATGTTTTTCCCGGCAATCTGCCAAAGAAAAGTTCTTGACGTAGCAATTGGAAATATTAATGACATCACCGGCAATGATCTTATCGTATATTTCTTCAGCACTTAAAACACCATATCTTTCTTTTTTAACGACATTTCTGTTGGCATCTCTGAATATGATTACCGCGGTACGGGGAAGAGAAAAAAGCCCATTGTCAAATGGGTCATCACTTATTTTTATCGAGTATGACTGGTGCTGCTTTGATTTCACTCAATCGGCTTTTGAACGTAGAACGAGCCAATATACAGAATTGTCAAAAGAATGATGAACACCAATAAATAAAAGATAGCTTTATTGTTTGCTAGCGGGCTGTTTTTATTATAGCCCTTTTTATAATTGAAAAAGCCCATTTGTTATTTGTTGGGGGTTTTCTTTTGGTTCCACTGTCCATGAAGGTAGTTGTGATAAAACTTGAATTGATCAGTCGCAAAGAACACCAGGATCCCCATCATTTGATCAACCGGTTT
>JAAZYJ010000399.1 GCA_014239715.1 Flavobacteriales bacterium | reverse complement strand
TTAAAGACCCTGAGACTAGACAATTAATAATTAACTATTTGATCAGAGAATCACAATAATAAGGAGACTAAAATGGGGATAAAATTTGAGACTGAAATCAATTTCCAGTCCAACACCTGGAATCGAGATGCTTGGGCAAGAATTCAAGCTGATTTAGATTCTGAAAAGGAATCAATCTGCTACACGACTGGACAAATATTAGGGGTAAGACCAGGCGAAGCTGTGAAACAACTATGTGGGTTTGAAACTTTCTTATGCACTCGTTTAATGCCGGCAGCAGAAGACGGTAGTATCAGACGATTAAATAAAGAGGTGATTTTCTATACCGATTCAAGAACAGGACAAATGATAGATGAGTGGACCAATCCATGGACCGAGGAAAAAGTAAAAGTTGTTCATGTGGCGAATGACCCTTTCAACTATACAATCTCAGAATGGCTCATACTTGCTCCAGAAGACTTTGGAGGAGGAGAAAAAGGAGAGCCAAGAAAGATTCCTTTGCTGTTTCCTTGGAAACGATCGGGTGATGTTATTACTCTAAATACTGACATGCACTTACATTATCCAAATGCATTACAACCTGAAAAATGGGTGAGAGAATCGTCAGGAAAAATGGCTCAAGTATCAGAAATGATGCGTTATTTTGTTTCTGCAAAAGACTTGGAAAATCCAGAATTAACCTCAGTCAACTATAGGGGCACTTGGAACAGAATAACCCCTTGGCTGCCGTGGATGCTGATGGGACAAACTCCTGGTCACTGTCTCTACATGAGCACCATGCTAAAATCAGACAATATTGAAATTATTCCTGAACATGTGAGGAAATTTTCTGAAGAAAGATATCCTGGAATGTTGTCTGCACCTAAAGAAGATTACGGTCCAAGTATTTCAAGTCTGGAGTATTATTCCAGAGAACAAACACCTGCGCCGCCTCTGAAGGACTGATTTAGGCAATAATCTTTTGTCATCAATTGTTTTATTTGGAGCAACTGGCAAAACCGGTTTAGCCTTGTCTAAAGTTATTTCGGACAAAAATTTAGAACTGTTTGCTGCTGTAAGACCGGGGAGAAATTCCAGTTTATTGGAGTCGTTTGGCGCAAAGATATTAATTGCAGACGCCCTGGACCAAGATCAAGTTCATAGCGCTTTAAAAGACCTTCATAAAGGCAGTATCATTGTTAGTTTGGTCGGTGGTCGACATCCTGAAACGGGCATGCGAATTGATCACCCAGCAAATAAAAACATCATTGAAGCCTCTGTTGAAGTGGGTTTTTCTCGGTTTATTTTTATCACCAGCATAGGCTCGGGAGAGAGCAAGCCTCAACTCCCTAAAGTTCTGAAACCAATTCTTGGTCCGATAGCTGATGAAAAAACAAAAGCGGAAAACATACTAAGGGCCAGTAAACTTGACTACACCATCATACGGCCCGGTCAATTGACCAATGAGCAAGCTAGTGGAGATGGTATCCTGACCGAAGAATGTATTTTGGGAACTATGTCACGGGAAGACCTAGCTCTAATGATCTTGAAATGCATTGAAAATGAAGAAACGATTGGCAAAATTTACTCTGTTTTAGATACCAACAAAAAACTTGATCTCAGCTGGGTGAATAAACGTTAAATCAAATTGCTAACAGTGGAAGAGAACAAAAAATTTGAACAATACCCATCCAATCGCCGTGCGTGGTATGCAGTGGTGGTATTGACAATTGCCTATATTGTTTCGTTTCTAGACCGACAATTGTTGGCTCTTGTGGTGGAGGATGTGAAAGCTGACCTAGTCTTAACGGATACCCAAGTCAGTTTATTGTTGGGATTTGCTTTTGCCCTGTTCTATACAACAATGGGTATACCCATAGGCAGACTGGCAGATAAGAAAAGCAGAAAAACAATCATCGGTATAGGTATAACGTGTTGGTGCCTAATGACGGCGGCCTGTGGACTGGCTAAAAATTACACCCAGATATTTTTAGCTCGGGTAGGTGTTGGCGTAGGAGAAGCGACCTTGAGTCCTAGCAGTCTATCCATGATCAGCGA
>JAAZYJ010000395.1 GCA_014239715.1 Flavobacteriales bacterium | reverse complement strand
TTTGGCGTTCAAGTCGCATGTGGAGCATGGCCCGGCGAAACTGATGACGGAACTTGGGGCGCAACTCAGGACAGCATTGATTTCAATATTAATGGCACTTACATTCAGGACACATTAATGCTTGTTGAAGATGGGACGCCTGGTGTCAATCCTCAAGGTGTTGACAGTACGTATGAAGGTTGTGATACACTGATCAATGATCTCACCGGAAAAATTGCTGTGATCTACAGAAACACCTGTGAATTTGGTGCCAAGGTTCTCAACGCACAGAATGCAGGCGCAATTGCCGCAATTATTGTAAACCGAGAAAACGCTCTTGTTGGTATGCTCGGCGGTGTCGGAGGAGTTGACGTTTCGATCCCTGCAGTGTTTCTGTCAAATGTGGACGGCGACAGATTGATCGCTGAGATGCAATCCGGACCCGTTGTAATGTTCATTGGCAACCGTATCGGTGCATTTGGAAATGACATTGGGGCTGGAAGAGAGGCCGTAATGCGCGCTGAAAATGCCGCAACACCAAGACAGCTGGCAATGACAAGTTCAGATTTTTCTGTTGACATTGGGGCGAGAGTAACCAATTACGGCGTTAATGACCAGACCAATGTGATGGTAACAGCAACGGTAGAATACGACGGATCTGTATTGTATACAGAATCTTCCACTCCGGTTGACCTGTCTGCAGGGTCAGACACGTTACTCCAATTGCCTGCATTTTCTGAACCCACATACGACATGGGTTATTATGATGTCACATATGCCGTAACATCTGATTCGGTTGATGGTTTCCCATACGACAATGTAATTGATGCAGATTTTCAGATCTCCAACCACTTGCTTTCACTAGGACAACTGGATACGAACATGGTGCCGGAACCAGGAGTCTTCTACCGCGGGGTTAATACAGGAACGAATTTGGATTTCACAACGTGTATGCATTTCAGGGATTCTCTGGCCAGCAGGATCCAGGCTCAGGGAATGTGGTTTGCATCGTCAGGCGGCATAGGTGACTCACTAACGGGAACGTACGTACAGTTGTATGCATACGAGTGGAGCGATGTATTTACTGATGTAAATGATCCGGGCTACAACCCCACCAGCTTATTGCTTAATCAGGTGGCTAGCGGAGAATACGATTACCTGTCTGATCTTCAACAGGAATTTGTATATGCGCCTCTGAATTCGTTGGTAGGCGGACCATTAACACTTTCTGACAACACAAGATATTTGTTTTGCGTACAAACAAACACAGAAGGCCTGTACATATCGCATGATTCTGACGCAGATTACTCATTAAACAGAGAAATTTATGCCCAGCCACTTTGTGCAGTTCAGGTCGATTTGGGTTGGAATGCGAATGGGTTTGGCCCTGACGTAGTGCCGAGTACAGCTATTTCGGTGATCGGCGTTAATGCAATTGACGAGACAGAAGCACCAAACATATTGGCTTATCCTAATCCAACAGGAAATCTTGTAACCTTCAGGTTAGGAAACAACATAAATCTGACAAGCATAAACGTGTTGGATGTAACCGGCAACCTTGTTAAACGAAGAGCGATCAACAACAATGGAGCTGCCAGTATTACGCTGGACGTAAACAATTTAGCAAATGGACAGTATATATTTATGCTGACCGAGGAAAGTGGAAGGACCTCTCACGTTAAAGTGACCATTGCAAAATAAGGTTCGCAAACATTAGAATTAAAAGGGCGCCAAAAGGCGCCCTTTTAAGTTCAATATGTAAAAAGCTGTGCTATTGGATGGTGAACCTGAGTCCACCATAGATCATTCTACCAAATATGGGCGCCCACACCATTGAGGCATCAAATTCTTCAGAAAAAGGATCCTGAGCAGCTAAAATGGGGTTTGTTTGCGTGTAATTAAAAATATTTTCACCACCCAAATAAATTTCCCATTTGGAATTGAAAACCTTAGTTATCTGACCATTCATAGTGAAAAATGCATCCGTGTAGTCCTGAAGCCTGTATTCCGGAGCTTTATTTAGGGTATTCGGAATTCTTTGCGGCCCCAACCATTGTACCGTCACATCAAATTTCCAACTGCCTCCCTTATCGGTTTCTTTCGTTGCATATTCTAAATTAACAAACGCCCTATGCTTTGGAACAAATGGTTTTTCAAGCAAGCCTGAAATGTAATCCGTTCGTACATCCAGAAATCGATATGCCAAGCGAATAGAGGTTCGCTTCATCAGCTCATAGTTTAATTCGCTCTGTATACTATTGGAAAACGACTGCCCGGTTAGATTATAGAAACGAACCATTGTTGCGTCTTCCAGATCTATAACAACCTGATTTTCGAACCTCGTATGGTATACGTCTACGGTCAAAGACCCTTCTCTTTCGGCAATACCAACCAGGAATTTCTTTGTGAAGTTCAGCCCAAAATTCCAGGCACGTTCAGGTTCAAGACCATAACCCGACTGATCAGCATCTCCCTGGATGACCCATTGTCTTGAACTTACAAAATACCCTATGTTCTCAGCAAATATATTTGGGGTCCGCTGACCTTTGCCAGCTGAAAGTTTAATGGCAGAAAGCTCACCTAATTTATATCTTAAATGTAGCCTTGGGGAATAAAAGAATCCATACAAATTGTGATAATCTCCACGAATTCCCGCAACCAGAGCAAAATCATCATTCGGCGCAAAATTGTATTCAAGATATGCTCCAGGAACAAGTTCTAACCTTTCGTATCGATCATACTTGTAAATTTCCTGGTATTCGTCGAACAAGAAGCTAATTCCAGTTTTAAATGTTTGATTTTCACTATCCCCCAACTCATCTTGAAAGATCAAATTGGCAATGCCGGAAAGCTGCTCGCCAAAGTAATTGGTCCTGTCAAAAACATTGTTCATTCTTTGATATGATCCGGAAAGCTGGATGGCAATGCTTTTGTAGTCTTCATCCGGAAATAAGTAGCCGATCTTTGCAAATCCCTGAGCCCTTCTTGCTTCAAGTTCAACTCCGTAAATACTGCCTACCACATTATCTCCCTTATTGTATTCCATCTGGCCTGCAACAGTATTATAAGCTAACGCACCTGCAGCGACTTCAATACGAAGGTTATCTCCAACATAATTCCACTGATTGTGCGCGCTGAAGTTCGAAGACAGTGGATTATCGAGAAAGCCATCATTATTTTTATCCCATCTTACCTGATTCTGCTTGGCATGAAGCAATAAGGTCGATTCCCATCTCGAGCCCACGGGTTGATCAGCAATCACATTCAGCTCAGCTCTACCAGCCTGATTACCATAAAGATTAACATGCAACTGCTCGGCATTACCCGGTTTTTTCCAGTCCACATTGATCTGGCCAATTAAAGATTCGTATCCATTCACCACAGATCCTGCCCCTTTGCTGACCTGTATTGAGTTGATCCAGGCACCCGGAGTATATTCGAGACCATTGACTGTTGCCAGCCCTCTGGTCATGGGTATGTTGTCCTGCATTATTTGCACATACTTCCCCGAAAGACCCATCATCTGTATTTGCCTTGTCCCGGTAACCGCATCTGTGAATGAAGCGTCCACAGACGGATCGGTCTCAAAGCTTTCAGCAAGACTGCAGCACGCCGCTTTCCTGAGCTCACCCTGGTCGATCAAATGGGCATTCAAAGGATCGATCAAGCTCAGCCTCAACTTATCAGCATCAAACTCGACAACTACACCTTCGATCAGATTCCCATCACGAATAACGATAGAAAGAAACTCTTCTTCATCAAATTCTATTGTATCGGTTTTGAAACCAAAAGCTTCGATAACAAGATCATGGTATTCATGGTCATGTTCTATTTCAAATTTTCCTTCGTTGTCAGTAACTGCCCTTAGGTCAGAACCCAACCACCACAATTGTGCACCCGGAATCGGGCTCAAGCTGTCACCAAAATCCTCAACGACGATTCCTTTTACAACTTCATGATCATCTTCTTGCTGAGCACATAAGCCCAATGGGATGAGCAACAGAATAAATAAACAAGTTCTCATATCATTCAATATTTACAGCAACCGTGAAGGTTATCGTAGCTTTGTTTTGTCGCCTTGATCTTCTCGGTGGTGTGTCCGAGGTCAGCAATTAATTGATGAATTTCTTCTTCACTGTACAGGGTCGTCTTGTAAATCACGCGGCAATTTTTAGTTGTAACATCCCAATCACCAACTTTAATTCCCTTAATGTCAAGTGCGTTTTCGATGCGTTTTTCACACATGTCACATTTACCTTCTACTCTGAAGTTAAGCTCTTTGAATTTCGATTGCGAGATCCCTTGAACACCTGATGTCAAGACGATCGCGACTAATAATATTTTTATGTATTGCATTTTAAATAGGTATTAATATTCTACTTCTGTTAACTGACAAGAAACAGAACTACCCATAATGTATTAACGAAGAAAAAAGTAAATACAACTTTAGTACCGAAATATTCGGAGGTCCGGCTCGCGGATCAATTCTTCTTTCCGCTGAGGCGAAAACAGTTTCGGCCAAATTCTCATTACAGTTCAAGGATGCCAGGTCTGTTACCATCACGTTGGTTTTGTCATTGGTAACATGAGTCTCTGATGCAAAAAATAGCATACTATTGGAACAACATGACTTTGAATGACATCCGGGAGCACTTTCGGATTGATGATCACAAGATGCCTTTTTATTTATAGCTACATCTACCAGCTGATCACAGCAATAGTGGAAGTTGATCGATACATGTGATACTGCAACGAGATAAAAAAAGAGTGCTATTCCTGATAAGAAACGTAACATTTTGTTTGTAAAACGGTGTTAAGTTACAAATTGTTTCCTCCGTATCCTTTTAAACAGTGCGAATAAGTCCGGAACAATTGAATCCTTATCAGACTGATTTTGACGGATTTCATCTCAAAAAGATGAGATCCTTGAGATTGCATTTCTAGCCTGAAAAGAGATGCATAATGACCTGTATTGAGTATATTGAGCACGAATGACCCTAACAAAGTTAAACCCCTATTAATGAATTCCTTAGATAAAGAGTTTTTCGATTTCTTCAAAGAGCTTGCGCCCAACAACAACAAAGATTGGTTCGATTTAAATAGAAAACGATACGTTACCCACGTAAAAGAACCGTTTCAGCTCCTGGTTCAACAGATCATTGATAAAATGCATGAAATCGACAGATCGATAACATGTGAGCCAAAGAATTGCATATTCAGGATCAACAGAGACATAAGGTTCAGTAAAGACAAAACCCCCTACAAGATGAATCGATCCGCGGTGATTAGAAGAGGAGGGAAAAATAACAAAGGCATCCCGGGTCTATATTTTGAAATCGATTGTGAAAAGGTTCGGATCTATGGCGGCGTTTTTGCACCGGACAAAGATCAATTGTTACGAATCAGAGAAGAAATAGCCTTTAACCCAAAAGAATTCAATGAATTGATCAATGATCCCGAGTTCATCACAACATTTGGGAGTATACGAGGGGATCGGAACGTTAGAATTGCAAAAGAGTTTCAAT
>JAAZYJ010000387.1 GCA_014239715.1 Flavobacteriales bacterium | reverse complement strand
TATATTCGCCAGGTAATAGTGTATCTGTGGTTATATAGCCATAACCATCGGTAGGGTTACCTGCAATTTGCACAGTAGAGTTCTCCAGCACCGCCCATTCGTAACCGGCTCCTCTACGATAAAAGAGCCTTATGCTGTCTTCGTGAAATACTCCTGTTCCACCGTCATCAAATAGCTCGTAATCAAGTGATCCCGGAGTTTGCCCTTTGTAAAACATTCTCAATTTCCCTCTGAAATTATTCCCGAATATCCCATGCACGGACCAATATCGCTCTTCACTCAATCTGTACTGTGCATTCCAGCCATTAGGATTCAGAAAGCCATCAGGAGCTACGTAGTTGTGCTCCGTTCGCAAGAAGACCGAATCATCAAGAGCATCGATAAATGGTCGTATTTCAGAATAATCAAGGTTCAAATTGGTCACAGCATAAAAAACTTTATTCTCTCCTGTTACTGCCTGATTGATCTTGTCATTTTCGTTCAGAAATGCAACGGTTGGATGGAATGGTATAGTTAGGGTCGAAGAGTCCAGCATGCCACTTAGTATTATCTGCCCTGATGCTTTGTTCCAGTTTTCATCCATAAAAGTTACTTGATACGGCACATTGTTGTAATATGAAGTTGCGGCCCTAAGGCGTTGCTTAGTGTATATGATAACATCAAAATCTGAACCGTTGGGCGTTACGGCAAAGGAGTCTATTGAGAATTGAGGGAACCCTGGTTGCATTACCCAATCATCGAAAAAATCAGTAACATCTGTTGTTGATGTTATATTCAGCTCATCTCTAAACTGCACAGAGCTGATCGTTTTGTGAGCACGGTTAAGCTGAATGGCCTGAAGCCCTGTAAAGAAATTAGAATCGCCCATAACGGTCCTTAGCGTATGCATGACATCTGCCCCTTTCTTGTATGAGTGGTCTCCATACGTGTATTGCGGAGGCACATTTGACAAAGCATAGTGCCCGTTGTCATTGACATGTGCATTGAGCAGAACATTTTTATGGTTGGTTTTGACGTTGTTTATGTAGGTGCTGTACCCATATTTCCCCTCCAGAAAAAGATGTTCAGAATACACAGCCATTCCTTCGTTGATCCACATTTCGCTCTCAGATTCAGTTGTAACATAGTTTCCCCACCATTGGTGTGATAGCTCGTGTGCCATTAGTGTTTCATATGCAATTCCAGAACTAAGCACCGCCTGAGGATAGCAAATGTTAGTTGTGTGCTCCATAGCCCCTGAGCTGAAGGGCACAGCTACAAAGCCGACCTTGTTCCATTTAAATGCACCGTAGCTGGTTTCATAAATATCGATAGCGTCATCTAAGTTTTGAAAAGCGTTTTTAAATGATGAAGTGTCAGACTCGAAAGAGATCAGCCACACGGGAATGTTTGATCCGGAAATGATGCTTGTGTGATCAACACGGGCATGAGTATAAGGCCCAACCGCCACATTCGCCAGATAAGAGGGGATCGGTTCATCAATGGACCATGACCTGACCAACGTGTCTCCATTGATCTGTTCATTGGTTATGTATCCATTGCAATAGGATGTATTGCCATTGGTTGTAAGAATTTCGAAATTGTATTTGGCTCTTTCTTTAAAATTGTCAAAACAAGGATGCAAAACCCGACCATAATTGTGCGGGTCAGCTGAAAATCCAACGCCCAGGTTATAGGCATAGCTTCCCTGGAAATAGAAGCCTCCCCAGCCAGAGGCATCTTGTTGGGGTGAACCATGGTAATAAACCACCACCGTTGCTGTATCCGTCGTGTTCAAAGTTGAAAGAAAATTGGCGGTTATCAGCGTGTCATTGTACCCGTAGGAAAGTAATGTGTCGTTCTGTGTGATTGAATCTATCGCAAGTTCAAGCAGATCCAGATTAATCTGGGAAATGCCGTTTTGTTTCGGGTGAAATGTAACGGAACAATTTCCGGCGACCGTTTGAGTCCCTGCATTGGAAAAATCAAGATAGATGTCGTAGGTTAAGACATTAATCGTATCACTCCTTTTATTGTCATTCTCGCTGCTTTTTACAATGCTCTTCAGAAGCAGTCCATCTCGATGCCATTTGCAATTGTAATCATGCTGGCAATAACCTGTGGAAACAGCTGTCAAAAAGAGAAAAATCAGACATGCTTTCATGATCTAAGGGTTTAACTTTTCCAAAGTACTGAATAAATAATGTCATTTTCAAACAGTGATTATTCTTGGATTGCTAAATCAATAAATATTTGTTATTTTAGCAGTGTGCATTGTATAGTAAATCTAGTATTCCCATGAAAGCCTCAACAGAACTATTCGACCTTGTTAAATCACTGACAAAAAGTGAGAAAAGGTTTTTTAAGTTAACGTCATCATTACAAAGTGGCGAAAAGAACTATTTGAAGATATTTGACCATATTGAGAAACAAAAGAACTATGATGAAGAAGAGTTGAAACACGAATTCAGAAATGAAACATTTGTCAAACATTTCCCTTCCGAGAAAAATCACTTGTACAAACTTATTCTTAAAAGCCTAAGGTCTTTTCATTCGGATAAAACGATAAGCTCTTTGTTAAAGCAAGAGGTTAAGAATATTGAAATTCTATATAGGAAAGCATTGTTCTCTGAATGCAACAAATTTGTGTCTAGAGCGAAGAAGCAGGCAATACTGCATGAGAAGTTCTATTACTGGTTTGAACTTTTAGGCTGGGAGAAATTGTTGCTTGAAGAAGCTTATGAAGCTGGTAAGTTCGATCGCAATTTAGATGAGCTGATCGAAGAGGAACAGGATGTTATTGACAAACTCAGAAATCTTGCGGAGTATCAGATGTTGTATTCCAGGATTAATTTTTTGTATAGATCAGGTGGGTTTTCGAAGAATGAAAAAGAGCGAATGATGGTTGATGAAATAGCCAATCATCCGCTTATAAAAGGAAAGAATACAGCATTATCGTCAAGGGCGGCAACAATCTGCTATTACATTCAGGGCCTCTGCGCTGCTACAAACCGAGATTATCAGACCAGCTTTTTCAAATTTCTTCGTGTAAAGATGATATTGGATAATAATCCATTACTGAAGCGGGACCTGGCGAAGCGTTACGTAAGGACGCTTAAGAACCTCTTATACTGCTACATTGATAACAATGAGTTGGATAAGGCGACGGAGACAATTCAGATGATGCGTTCATTGCCAAGTGAAAAAGGTTTTGGAAGCATCGATGTAAAGGTGAAAATATTCACTTCCAGCTATATCGCTGAGCTAATGATCTGTGATCGAAAGGGGACTTATGATAAATCACTGGAGATCGCAGATGAAATTATTGAAGGCATAGAATCCTATAGTCAGAAGATCAATAAGGAGCAACAAATTGTATTTTACTATAATCTCACTTATGTGTATTTCGGGGCCGGGAGATACAATGATGCACTGAAGTGGGTAAATAGGCTCCTGAATGACAATGAACAGGAATTGCGGCAAGACATATATAATTTTGCGCGATTATTCAATTTGATCATTCATTTTGAATTGGAAAATTTTGACCTTTTGGAATATGTTATTAAGTCTACTTCACGGTACTTGAAGAAGCAAAAAAAGGATTATCAGGCAGAGTTCTTAATTATAAAGTACCTGAAGAAGCTAATTAAGATCGATGATGAAAGTGCGCGTATTACTGTTTTTCAAAAGATGTACATTGAATTCGAGGAAGCATTTCAAAACCCTAGCGAACGGGTGGTGCTCCAGTATTTTGACTACCTGTCATGGTCAAATGGAAAAGCACAAGGCATCACTTTTGCAGAGGCTGTTCAGCAACGTCAGGCGCAACTTAGCTAATAACGACAGAGCTGAATAGTCTGTCTTCGTATACCACTGCCTGAAACGAATCCGGCGACTGTAGCGTGAATAGTATCAGCATTTATTTTTTTGTAAATGATCATTTGTGGGAAATCGTGCGACATGTTCTCAAAATAGACCGAGTCGGTTCCATATGACTTTAGCTCAAAGTTTATTGGTTCGTTTGTATTGCGCTCTGCAACAATTGCTTTGAACAAAATAGGACGATCATTCAGGTCGATCGACAGTTGTTCTACAAAATTAGTATCAATTACATTTTTAACCTGTCGACCTGTTCCATACAATGTGTTGCTATCCATATACCAGCTTTCCAGAATTTGTGTTTTACCGTGTGACCAGGTTACAGAGTCTCGCCAATTCCCTGTGATCCAGCTGAGGTCAAGGCCTGTAACATCCAGCTGAACCGGTGCGCTCTGTTGCAATGGTTCTTTGCTCGTTTCCTGGGATTGCTCAACACAACTTGAAACCAGAATAACATACAAAAAACAGCTACTTTTTAAATAATTTAATTTCATAATCTCGCAATTCTATTTCCGTATTTTTTGGGTTGTAAGTGTATATGTGAATCTCATCATTCCCTCGTAATTCTTCGGGGAGCTCAACAACGGAAAGACAATATCCCCAGACATCTTTTTCTGAAATATAATT
>JAAZYJ010000394.1 GCA_014239715.1 Flavobacteriales bacterium | reverse complement strand
TGACGATCGTAATGGTAACAAGAAATATAAGTATGCTGTTCCATAAGCTTTTACGCACAAATTCTTTGTCTTCGCTATAATCGGACACAATTCGAATTACCGCACCTTTGTACAGCTCGGTATTATCACGTTTCATGTAAATGTATTCGTAATTGATCTCCCGTCCATTGGCCTCTGCGGTATCTTTTGCTAAGGATTTGTTGGTTTCGAAAACTCGAGTGATCAGAGCACTATCCCCCTTCATTTCGGCACTAGGGTCAAATGAAAACGGCGGATCTGCTCCAATGAATAGTTTTACATCAAGAATTGCCGGATTTTCACTTGAAATATCAAGAAGGATCTCATTTGTACTTCGAACCACTTCATTGGCACGTACAGAATAAACTCCAAGCTCTACAATATACTTTCCGTCTTTTGTCGGTTGATAGGTGTACTTCCTTAATTTTTTGGTAGACATCTCAATGGAAAACTTTTCGCTTTTGAAAGAATCTGCAAGCTGAACGTTTTCCAAATATTGCCTGAAATCATCTCCCCAGTCATAGACATTTCTATTCAGATCCGGCTGAAATGTTGTATTTACAATAATGCCGTTGTTGTCAATAATATAAATGTCTTCCTGCTTCGGATCCATTCCAAGAGATTTACGGATCTTCATAAGGTCCATAGAATCGACATCAGCATCCACCATATAGTAGTTGGTCAGACTATCTGATAAGACTTCAAGTCTTTTATCCAGATTATCCTCTTCAATTTCCAGAGCAATATCCTGCTGATGCAGCGTATTTTCGATAAAATACGAGACAAGATTGTTCTTTTCGTGATAAAATTTCTTGAAGGCAGCAGTTCGCGAATAATTATTGTAGATGGCCAAAGCAATTATTGCCAGAACAACCGGGACAATAATGTTCAATATCAGCTGCCTGAATATTGTTGTTGCTTTTGTATTTTGTTTCTCTTTTTTTGTCACGTTGACATTCTCAATTAATCTGGCTCGACTAAAATAACACAGTCAGGCCAATTATTACCATTTTCAAGCTACATTATCTATTCCTGTCCATTTAAACCTGAGCCATGCTTCAACAAAGCTCGGTCGGTTCGTTAATTCAGCAAAACTTCCTTTAGGCAAGGAATAAAGTACTGTTTCGGTATCAACAGCGACATCGTAGGATTCACTTTCCAGACCGCCTAAGTGTATCAAGTTGCCTTTGACGTAATCCAACTGTTTTTTCTTGCCACTGAATCGGATTGACCCTTCTGCTACAAAAATCATTTCCACATCCGAAAGGATATCCGCATCCTCTGTTGAAGTCACCAGTTTCATGTGCTCTGCCATGATCAGCTTATCTGCCATTTTCAGCCCACTGAATATTGGATGTTCCGTTAAATACAGCATTTTTCTGAATATCAAATGTCTGTTTTCCTTTTCAACAAGCTCGCGCAGCTTATTGATCTGGGAGAGCTTCTCAAAAGGGATTCTGGCTGCCACACTTGTCAAAGCCTCATTGTTGTTCTTTGCCAGCAGATAGCCGGCCGTTTCGTACAAGATTGGTGATTTCCCGAACACATTGGATTTGAAATGTCTCAGGAGACCTTCATCAATCTCATTATCCTGAGTATGCATAGCAATGCACTTGGACCAGGCACTGATCTCTGAAATGTCCTGTGACAGAATTACCTGAATACAATTGTCTTTGTCCACATGTTCAATAGGGAAATAATCCAATAGCTTTCTCACTCTATTCGGAAGCGCGATGTCTTCAAACAACGGAAACAGCTTCGGCTTCAGATCCTCCGAAATAAACAGCTCGAGGAGCTCCATGGCAAATCCAATACTTTCCGGCGATCCGTCTTTTAGGTTTTCTTCAACATACACCACAGATTTCGCATCATACAATAATTTAAGAATTGAAAAGAGACGAACGTAATTATTTGACGACTCTATTTCCAACGCATTTTTAAGTACATCATAATGGTCTATATTATCGTCCAGGGAATTTATTACAGTCAGCGTCAATGCAATCGAACCTATCAATTCATTCAACACATTCAGCAACAGATATTC
>JAAZYJ010000153.1 GCA_014239715.1 Flavobacteriales bacterium | reverse complement strand
CTACTTGGGAGTAGAGCAAAGAAGCGTCCCAAATGTCTCCCTTAATGACAAGGACATCTGCTAAGAGAAGTTTGCATTTCCCCTCCAGCTTTGGCACCCTTGCCGCCAAAGAGATCGCCTCTTTCAGAATCTCAACTGCGCTGTCGAAACTGTTGAGGTAGTATCCTTGAAGATGGCCTAGCTCCATCATTGTATTTATCGAATGGGTTGCTCGTCCCACCTCGTTCAGCGTAAACAGATACTTTTGCTCCAGGCTCAGCAGGTCCTCTCTGGTATAATTCGGTGAGTTGGTTATTTTCTTTTTAAGGGTATTTAGCGTCCTGTAATTCGCCACTCTGTAGAAGCTGTTGCTTTTTCCCAATTCGATAATATATTGGAAGGCCTTGATCGCAAGATCATATTGCTCATTGTTATCGCATGTCTCACCGAACTCAAAAACCCTTTTTCCATCCAGTCTAAGCTTTTTATCGAGAGCCTTAACTTGTACAAAGGCTGAATTGAAGTCTCCTTTTTGTTCAAAAAGCCAGATCAGTATCTCATTGTAGATCGGCTGATTCGGATGTTTCTGAGTAAGCTTGATCAGCTCGATCCTGAGCAGGTCTGTTTCTTTTTTGTTCTGTTTAAAATCGATACTGCGCGATAATGCACTTTGTACCTGGCTCAAATATCCTGCACTTACTTCAAGCATGATCAGGAACTCTCTTACCATTAAATCAGTCTGGTCATTGGCTCCATAGAGCTCACCAATTCGAATGTTGTATGCCACAGGGTTTGAGTTGAACTTCCGCGCTTTTTCATAGGTGCTTATGGCTAGGTCTATTCTGGCCCGTGCCTGAAACTCATTGGAAAGCTGTGTTACTTCAGCAAAGCTAGAATTGGAATTAATTTTCTTTATCGCAAGTTCGTATTGTTGATCCGCTTTAGCCCCTTGATCCTGATAGAAAAACAAGTCTCCATACAGCAAATATGCTTTTAGTTGATGGTCTTTTTTCTTCAGCTCTTTCTTAACCAGCTTTTCTGCTTCTTTGTAGTTCTTAAGCTCCAATAAGCAGGTGTAATATTTCTCGAAATCCCCAGCACTTCCAGTTTCTTGCCACAATTTCAGGTAATATATAGCCGCTTTTTCGTAGTCCTGCTGACTGTAGTAATGGATGGCCATACCGCGGTAATCCGTTCCACCGGGTTGTCCCATGACAGAACAAGACGCGATCATTAACCATATGAAGATCAGGTATCTCAAACTACTTGATGTTATTAAGACTATCTACGATGCCAACCATATAAGGATACACGGTGTCCTGTACACCCATAAGTATTTCGTAGTTCGATCGCAATTTTTCTGCCACAATTTTGATCTCAGTGACAGAGCTTTGTTCCATTTGGACATACAACGCTACTGTATCCGGATCGCTAATGTCCTTATTTACAAGATCATCCTTTAAATTCTCAAGCTGAGTCTTGGTAAATGAAATTTGAAACAGAATGTTCTCCTTTCCGGCGGTGAAACCTTTGCTACGCTTTACTCCTTTGTACATATTGGCCATTCTGCCAAATCTCTGGTCCACTACCGATGTATCTCCGATATACTTTTGCTTTATTACCGCCATGATCTTCCCATATTCATCGTTCATCTCCCGAATTTTTTCGGCATCAAGCTCTTCCACGATGTCCTCACACTCTTCAACCTGATCCTGGAGGTTTGTTACCAAGGATATTTCCTGCTGATAGGGGTTTGAGCATGCCATAAACAAAGCAGCCATCAGTGTGTAAAACACTAATCTGAATGATTTTGAGCCATTCGAAATATCGTTGTTCCGAGTTGAATTCATTTTGTGATCATTTCAAAGCCTGTAAAAGGCACCAGTACTTGTGGGACGCGAATGCCATTATCCGTTTGATTGTTCTCAAGTATGGCGGCCACTATTCTGGGCAAGGCCAACGCACTTCCGTTGAGGGTATGTGCAAGATTGGTCTGACCCTCAGAATTCTTATAGCGCAGCTTCAATCTGTTTGCCTGAAAACTCTCAAAATTAGATATAGAACTTACTTCCAACCATTTTTGTTGTGCAGCAGAGAAAACTTCCATGTCGTAGGTTAGACTTGATGTGAATCCAAGATCGCCACCACAAAGTCTAGCCACTCTGAATGGCAGCTCTAACGCTTTCAGCAGGCCTTTAACGTGCTCCACCATAGTATCCAGAATCTGATAGGAGCTATTGGGATGAACTGCTTGTACTATTTCTACCTTATCGAACTGATGCAGCCTGTTCAGGCCTCTCACATCTTTCCCGTATGATCCCGCCTCTCTTCTGAAGCAAGGGGTGTAGCCGGTGAGCATTATCGGAAAGTCGCTTTCTTTCAGAATCACATCCCTCAGCATATTAGTTATCGGCACCTCAGCCGTAGGGATCAGGTACAGGTCATCTCCTGTAACATGATACATCTGCCCCTCTTTATCCGGTAATTGGCCTGTTCCGAATCCCGAAGCTTCATTGACCATAAGCGGAGGCATAACCTCTTCGTAGCCTGCCTTTGTGGCTTCATGCAGAAAGTAATTGATCAATGCTCTTTGCAGCCTTGCCCCCTGACCTCTGTACACCGGAAAACCTGCTCCAGTAATTTTCACTCCCAGCTCAAAGTCAATCAGATTGTATTCTTTTGCCAGCTCCCAGTGGGGTTTTGCATTTTCCGGTAAGTTGGGCAGGTTCAGTTCTTCTACAATGATGTCATTGTCTTCATCCGATCTTCCTGCGGGAACACTTTCGTTCGGAATGTTCGGGATCTGATACAACGTGTTTTTCAATTCTGATTCCGCCTCTCCCATTTTTTCCTTTAGCGGTTGTAAAGTTGTTTTAAGGTCGGCTGTTTTTTCTTTCAGCGCATTGGCTTCATCTCGCTTGCCTTCCTGAAAGAGCTGTCCAATGCTCTTAG
>JAAZYJ010000253.1 GCA_014239715.1 Flavobacteriales bacterium | reverse complement strand
CAACTACGCCTTTGCTCATCAGCTGGTCAAACAGCTGTTTTCCATAGCCATGCGCTACGATCGACAGCTGGCATCCCCTTTCATCCCAGGCACGTGGCGTAATGATCTCAAGGTTTACCCCGAGTTCTTGTGAAATTTCATCAATAATATATTCCAGATACCCGGATAGAAGGATGGTTTTTTCACGCAATCTCTCCATCCCTGCATCATTAAAAATGTCCAATGATGCTAAATGCGCAGCCATTGCCAGCACAGGCGCATTGCTTAGCTGCCACGACTCGGCTGTAGGCATTGGATTAAAGCCTTTTTCCATTAAAAACCTTGACTCTTTATCGTGACCCCACCAGCCGGCAAAACGAGGTAAAGATCTGTCCTTCACATGCCGTAGATGGACAAAAACACCACTGACACCACCGGGACCGGAATTAAGGTACTTATAGCCGCACCATGCAGCGAAATCTACATGCCACTCATGCAATTTTAACACTAAGTTTCCTGCGGCATGCGCAAGATCCCAGCCAACCATCGCTCCCACTTCGTGCCCCGCTTTCGTAATGTTTTCCATATCAAAAACCTGCCCGGTGTAATAATTCACACCTCCGATCATGACCAAAGCCAGCTGATCACCACATTCCTTTATCCTATCAATTACATCTTCATTCCGGATAATTTCTTCTCCTGCTCTTGGGGAAACCTCAATGATCGCTTCATCGGGATCAAACCCATGAAACCGTGCTTGAGATTCAAGTACATATTGATCAGATGGAAAAGCTTTGGTCTCACAAATGATCTTGAACCTATTTTTCGAAGGTTGATAAAAGCTGACCATTAGCAGGTGCAGGTTCGTAGTCAAGCTATGCGTTACAACCACCTCCTCAGGTTTTGCACCGACAAGCTTCGCGGTCTTTTCCGTTAAGAATTCGTGATAGGCATACCAGGGCCTGTGTGCATTGAAATGTCCTTCTACGGCAAGACCTGCCCAATCATCCAACTCTTGCATCACGAATTCCCTGGTTGTTTTTGGTTGTAATCCGAGCGAATTTCCCGTGAAATACAAGCATTCTTTCCCTTCAAATTCTGGAAAATGAAAGTTCTCTCTATAGGCGTTCAGCCCGTCCTCTCGATCTGCTTTCTCTGCAAATTCTATTGTGTTTTGATACACCATACCAAACAAATCCTAATTTTGCGTTTACTAGTGAACAAAGATAAAAATTCATTGAAGCGCAAGAATATGATTAAAGTCAATTCCGAGAAACTCTTTTCAAAAGCTAAAAGTTTATTTCCGGGAGGTGTTAATTCTCCGGTAAGAGCATTCAAATCAGTTGGTGGTACGCCATTGTTTATTTCAAAAGGTGACGGATGCAGGATCTGGGACGCGGATGGAAATGAGTTCATTGATTTTTGCTGCTCGTGGGGGCCCCTTATTCTTGGACACAACAACGAGCTAGTGCGAGAAGCAATCGTTGAAGCGGTAAATAATGGAACCTCATTTGGCACACCTACTGTACAAGAAAACATTTTAGGAGACCTGATCTTATCCAACAACCGGTTTGTGGAGCGGATCAGATTCGTCAGCTCCGGAACTGAAGCAACGATGTCAGCCTTGCGTTTGGCACGGGGATATACAGGCAGAAACAAGGTCATTAAGTTTGAAGGCTGTTACCATGGTCATGTCGACGCTCTTTTAGTGGAAGCTGGATCCGGATTAGCTACTCTGGGAACATCCACTTCAGCAGGTGTTCCTGAGGCATTTGCTCAAGAAACGATCGTACTTCCACTAAATGATGAAGAGGCTGTTAAAGGAGCGATTTCGGATTATAAGGATCAAATTGCCTGCATTGCCATTGAGCCCATTCCTGCCAACAATGGGTTACTTATTCAGGGAAGTGAATTCTTACAGTTCCTTAGAAATATCTGCACTGAGCACGGCATTTTACTCTTGTTCGATGAAGTAATTTCAGGGTTCAGAATTGGTTTTGAGGGAGCAGCAGGGCATTACAACATTCAACCTGACCTTATGGCCTTTGGGAAAATAATCGGAGGAGGCATGCCTGTAGGAGCCTATGCGTCTTCTGAGAAGATCATGAGCTGTGTTAGCCCAATGGGGCCAGTTTATCAGGCCGGCACCCTCAGTGGAAATCCGGTAGCAATGGCAGCCGGAGCCGCGGCATTAAAAGTTTGTCTGACTGATGGGTTTTACGAAGGCATGCAGCTAAAGACCAAGAACTTTATCGATCAGATATTGACCCACACAACGTCCAAAGGATATTCATTCAATATTCATCAGATGGGGTCTATTTTTTGGTTGGCTTTCAGCGACAAAGTTACTGTCAGAAAATCCAGCCATATCGACCCGGAAAGCATGAATTATTTTACTGTTCTGCACCATGAGCTTCTTGAAAGAGGAATATATCTGGGCCCTTCCGGTTTTGAAGTAGGTTTTATATCAGCGGCACATACAGCAGAAGATCTGGAAATAGCAGCAAACGGATTTATTGAAGCATTAGACATCGCTTTTGCATCGGTCACAGCAAATTAATAGCACCAACAACAAAAAGTAACTGAAATACAATGGTTGCATCGATCAACCCTGAGTAGTAGAGCTCCGGCTTTTCTTCATCAACATAAAGTAATACGATCATTGTCGTTGCATAGGAAAGCATAAGACCCGCAAGTACTTCTGCAGAAAACACCCCAGAAAACACCCCGCATAAGGCGGCAACCAACAATAGTCCATTGGCTATATATATACTTCTTGTTACACCAAACACCTGCGGTATCGTATTGTTGCTAACATGATCGTATTTCAAGTCTCTAATGTCAAATGGAATGGTGATCGCAATGATAAAAAAGAGCTTCTCCAGACAAACAAAAATAATTTGTATCGGCTCCATGTCTGAAAAACCTGATATCCATATAGGCATAAGGCCACATAGAAAGCTCCATGAAATTGCCACCATGAAGATCTTGACCCCAGGCAGATCCCTAAGCCCTGCGTTTTTTGACCGTGTTGACTTTTTTGATCTACCCAGAACCTTTAGCGAATAGAAAAGGCTAATCAGTGAGACCGGGACAAAACACAGAATCTGTATAGGAGTAAGAATTGTTAAACCCAATATTGCTCCTGCTATGCCAGATGCCAGAATAGTGCCTCCAACATATAGCCTGTTTCCTACTAACCAATTCTGTCGGTCAGATTGTTTCTTTTTGCGATAGGAGAATTGTATATATCGTTGCAAGCAATAGGAGCATAGGGTACAACAGCCCACGAACCAATAAAATCCTGACGGCACCTCCAGGCCCAATTGATAAACCGTTAACATACTATATCCCGCGGCAGCTATCGAGATCCAGAAATTGCTAAAAACCAAAAATCGTAATATGTCCGTAAGGACCTTCACTATTTGGCCATCGAGTACGTTACAATCCCAAGAACGGTCCCTGTCAAACTACCTAATAACCCGCCCATAATTCGTTTGAAACGCGCGTTCTTCTGAAACCCGATCAAATACTGCTCATTCACTAAGAACAAGTCATCTGAAGCATGTTTTGATTTGATCTTTGGCTTGATCTTCCCACATACAATAGGAAACACAAAAGGAACTGCAAAATGCAGCATGCTTGGAGCAGATTTAAAAAATCCTTTTTCATTTATATTAGGAGTCTCAGGAACATCATGACCCGAATACGTATCAAGCAAGGATACTCCGTAACCAACAGTCAGCCCACTTGCAAAATAAGGCCAGGGCTTAATTGCTGTTTCTGCGTCGGATTCACCATAAATGAACATTCTCATTTCATCTTGAGAAAACACATTGCCCAGTGCCGTATCTTTCTTATAGATGACCGTCTCTTCATTGTTTTTTGTGAACGAATAAACCCGTAAAATATCTATCTCTTTGATGAACAGGTCATTCTTCTTTTTATACTCATATTTGATAAACTCTCCGTCATTCTGTGTAACCTTACCCTCTATACGTTTACCATTCACTAATAATAGTTCGTTTTCCTGACCAATTGACACCAACGAAGTGAGTACCAGTATCAAACTTGTCAGCAGTACTATCTTGTTCTTCTTTTGTAGCATTGAATCAAATATAACATTCTAACGATTGGAGATGCCAACTTTGTTTCAAAATTGTATCTAAATATGACCTATTTGGACATTGTTTTGAATTATATTTGCATTCTCAAAATGACAAATTGATATGGCCAAGGAATTTTCAATAAGACATATAGGTCCCGATAAGAATAACATTTCCGAGATGTTACGAGCTATGGACGAAACATCGATCGACACATTGATAGATAAAACCATCCCTTCGGAAATACGGTTAACGACTGAATTGAGGATCGCATCCGGGTTATCCGAAGAAGACTACTTAAGCCATATGGAGGACGCCGCATCCAAGAACAAAGGCTTCAAATCGTACATTGGTCTTGGGTATTACGGCACAATAGTGCCAAGCGTTATCCAAAGAAATGTTTTTGAAAATCCGGGATGGTATACTGCCTACACGCCCTATCAGGCAGAAATAGCGCAGGGCAGATTAGAAGCTTTGCTCAATTTCCAAACAATGGTCATGGACCTAACGGGTATGGAGATCGCAAATGCTTCGTTGCTTGACGAAGGAACTGCCGCGGCTGAAGCCATGATCATGTTCTTCAATACCAGATCAAGAGCTTCTCAGAAGGCGGGCCACAACAAATTTTTCATAAACAATTCCTGCTATCCGCAAACACTTGATGTTGTAAAGGCCAGAGCCATCCCATTGAACATTGAAGTCGTTGTTGGCGATTACGACAGCATTAAACTTGACGAAACCTACTTCGGTGCATTGCTGCAGTACCCGGAAATGAACGGAGCAATAAAGGACTACAGTACATTTGTGGAACAAGCACAAGGTAGTGACTGCAAAGTTGCTGTTGCTGCAGATATTATGAGCTTGGTTCTTTTAACCCCTCCGGGCGAATGGGGTGCCGATGTAGTTGTTGGCAATACGCAACGATTCGGAGTACCCATGGGTTACGGTGGGCCTCATGCTGCTTATTTTGCCACAAAAGAAGAGTACAAAAGAAACATTCCGGGCCGGATCATTGGTGTTTCTCAGGATGCAGACGGAAATCCTGCCTTAAGAATGGCGCTCCAAACAAGGGAGCAGCATATCAGAAGAGATAAGGCAACCTCAAATATCTGTACGGCCCAGGCTTTATTAGCAGTAATGGCCGGTATGTACGCAGTATATCATGGGCCGGAAGGGCTGAAGAATATTGCCAACACCATTCACTCAGGAATGGTAGCGTTAAGCAACAGCTTGACTGAAATGGGATTCAATTTGCAAAGCAAGGATTTCTTCGACACCATCTGTATTACCAACCCGCCAAAAGATCTGGCTACAGTTGCGTTGTCTAATGAAGTCAACTTCAGGTATACGAAAGAAGGTGTTGGCATTTCCATCGACGAGACAACTCGAGTCGAAGATCTGAACCTAATACTATTCATATTTGCAAAAGCAGGAGGCAAAAGCGCTGTGACCATTGAAAATATTTCAGCAGCTGAAATTTCTAATGCGCGAACCTCAGATATCCTAAATGCCGATGCATTTAATTCTTATCGTTCTGAAACTGAAATGATGAGGTATTTAAAGCGTCTTGAGAACAAGGACCTGTCACTGGTTCACAGCATGATCCCGCTGGGGTCCTGCACAATGAAATTAAATGCCGCCAGCGAGCTGATTCCTTTGTCCAACCCTCTCTTTGCAAATTTACATCCTTTTGTGCCGGTTGATCAGGCGGCAGGATATCAGGAGATCATTGCAGAGCTGGATAAAGATCTGAGTGAGATCACCGGT
>JAAZYJ010000392.1 GCA_014239715.1 Flavobacteriales bacterium | reverse complement strand
TCATCCGAAAAATTTGATTCCCACACGTGCAGTGGAGGGCGCTCCACTGTATGGCGAAACGTCGAGGTTGATATTTGAACAGGGAAGGCGGGCTGTTGAATATGCCAGGTGGTAACTTGTGTGATCAAGCATGTGGTATGCCCAGTGACGGCAGGTGAGTCTGATTTGTTCTGCTGTTGATGGGGTGTAATTATTTTTCGAAAAAGGCTCACTCTCAGGTCTCAAAGGCTGTCGATCCTTAACGGACAATCAAAGGAACACTTCAGTAACTGCCTGTTCACAGGGCTTTTTTACCTTCGATGAACATCTGATTTCCCCTGATTTCTATGGATTTAAGCTTGCCGAGCATCGTTTTAACACTGGGGGGTACATTGTCCATTTCCAGCAAGTTTTCCCCAATAATAGCACCTCTCAATGGTCCAGGCAGGGACTTGCCCTTAACCTTGAGCGATAGTATTGAAAAGGTTGCTTTGTTGTTCTTTACGCCAATATCGAAAGTTGCAGTTCCTGTGATAAATCGAGGCTTTGGCAGCTCGATGCCGAGTTCTTTGGTAGACAAGCTGACGGCTCCGGTTAATTTTCCTTCCTTAATTTGGAGCTGTATCTTGTTCTTGAATTTCTTGAGTTCTGGGGATTCATAAATGATCGAGTTTACATCTTCGGATTCCAGCTTCAAAGGGGCGAATGGTTTATCATCGTTTAAGGCCGTGAGGACTTCGTTAACTTTTTTCGTTAACTCGGCTGCTCTCTCCTTGGTGACTTGTGGCGCAGGAAATTCTACCGGACTGTCGTCTGTATAGTTTTCAGCAATCCTCTCCAAGAAATAGGCGCCAAAAAAGTAAAGACCCACAATTGTAGCTACCAGCAGCAGAGCTGAGGCAAGCATGGCCATGCACCCGTAGAAGAAGCAGCCTTTTTTCTTATATACGCCCGCAGTCAAAATATGAGTTTGGTTCCTTGTTGATCAAATATTCCTATCTTGTGGTATTGCAGACAATAAGCAATATTAATCATTGATCCATTCCCTTGGAATCAACGGTGGCAATGGAAGTTAGTAATTTTCAATAAAATATATAAAAATGAGGATACAAAAATGAATAACTTCAGTGTGTTGTCGGATTCATTTTCCCACGGAGCATTGTGTTTGGCTTGTTAACTGTTCATGGGTATGGAAGACATTCAGCTCCATCAAATTGTGACATAACGAAGAAACGTCGTATGAAAGGGTGTCTATCCACCAAAAATCCCCAATGAAACCCTTGATGCAGCAAATATTCACATGCCTTTCGAGATAAATCGAGCAACGATCGGGCTATGCCCTCTCTATGGCCCAGCATTGACTTATTGTATGAAATTAAACAAGTATTGAACCCGTACAGACTAACGCAAACTCTGGCCCAGTTTGAGTAACTCGACCAGGATGATCATGTTACTTTTCACGTTGAATGAAGTAGCTAACGTGGGCCAATGCAATGAAAATGACTCGAAAGGAAGCATGAGGTGAGACCTTGATAAACCTTTTCAAAAATAGTCGCATCATTAAAAATTACTTATCTCCTAGGCTCGTTATCCCTATCACGATCGCTATCACTGGATTTTCAACATCCGTCTGGATGTTGAATTATTCAGAACGCTTGATGCAAGATGACCTCCTGGCAAAAAGTAACCTCCTGCAACAATCCATCAATCCTTATGCTGTTTTAGAACTAAGTAAGAATGATTCTAGCGAGATATCCGCGCACTTCCAAAGTCTTAAAAAACACTTGGAAACCATTCAAAAGCTAGAAAGTAACTACGATACAATTGAAATTCTTTTTCGTTCTGAATCGGGTGATATTTCCTCTCAACTTACGGTTAATGGTTTAGATCAAACAGATAAGGGTGAGCCTCCACTAGTTACGAGTTTTTCTGATGGCTACCAACTAACTTTTGAGCATGGTAAACCTCAAGTTATTGGCCCTTTTCTCAAGTACGGGAAACTCCACGTCAAGGCTATCCTCCCAATTTTGGATCGTATTGAAAATCATGTCATTGCCCTTACCACAGTGGACATTGAGACTGCTGATTGGAATCAAAGACTGGTCCTTTCGATATTGCCTCTAATCTTGGTCACCACCGTCCTACTCGGTATTGTCGTCCTCTACGTGCTTGGCCGTAAATGTCAGCAGCATGGACCGATTC
>JAAZYJ010000385.1 GCA_014239715.1 Flavobacteriales bacterium | reverse complement strand
GTAAGATGGTTCCGCTTGAAAATTTCTGGAGAAATACCCATAAGTTATCATCAAAGTAGATGCAGGTTCTGAAAAATTCAAGGGCCATTAGGGTTCCCAGAAATGCCAGGCTTGTATCTATTCTGCCAACTTTTAGCAGTACCAGCAATGCGCAGGCAATGAAAAACACGACCAACAGGTACTCATTTCCCCATTTTCCTGGACTTACCCAGGCGTCATTTGTAAACAGCAGACAAAATACGATGCCAAATAGGGAAGGGTTAAATATGTGCTTTCCATTTAGCCTGATGATAAATTTGCTGGCGATTGACAGCACACCGCAAAGAGCGAATGTCCAAAGCGAATTGGCACTGAAAAGTAAGCACAAACTGAGTGCGGTGATAACGGCACTTTTAATAGACGATCTGGGAATGTTAAGTAAAAAGGTGCCGAATAGCTGGGTTAACAAGCAGGACAAAAATAGTACAGCATAGCTTGCATAATTATCCCACTGCAGGTTCCAAACTCCATAGAGCAGAAAAATAGACAGCCAGAGGATTTGAAAATCTCTTGCGTCTCTGAAAAGTTTTAAGGTGCTTTTTTGTTCCATTTGAGTTGCAGTACATACAACTTCTCAAAAGGTTCAAATCAAAAAGCAACTATTTCTGAAGAAACTGCTGAAACCAGTATCCGGAATCCTTAATGTATCTTTTTTGAGTGGCAAAATCTATATAGATCAACCCGAAACGGGGGTCATATCCTTCGCTCCATTCGAAATTGTCGGTTAAGCTCCAGACAAAGTAGCCGTGTACAGGAACACCTTCCTTTTTGGCTTTTAGAATGCTACTCAAGTAATCCTTAAAGAATTCAATTCTTTTTTGATCATGAACTTTTCCATCGTGTAAAACGTCCTTGTAGCAAACTCCGTTTTCTGTCACAATTATTTTCTTAATTCCCTCGTATTTAGAAAACTGTTTCAATATTTTGTACATGCCCTCAGGATAGACTTCAAAATTCATTTCATTTAGAGGAACATCTCTTTTATTCGCTGGGACTTCTTTGGCCCATACGAGTGGTGGCCAAACCGCTTTTTTGCCAACGATCCTGAAATAATTCTGTAGTCCGACAAAATCGAAATCAAACACTAATCTTTCCTGATCACCTTTTTCAAAGTAATCCTCTATCTTTTTCAGTGCCGGAAACCCATCGTATGGATAGCCTAAACCGAGAGAAGGTTCTATGTATAATCTGTTGACCAACGCGTCAATTCTCTTTATGGCTTTAGCGTGTTTCTCCTCGTTTCTGAAAGCATCAACGTGAGAACAGCTGAAAGTCGTACCTACATTGGCAGATTCTACGTTCTTTCGAATGATCCTGCCACCATCGGCCATGGCCAGACATGCGTGGTGCGTAGCTTTAAGGAAGTTCAACGGGCCTTTTTTCCCTGGAGCATGATAGCCAAGCATGTATCCAAGCCCCACAAATGCAGCGGGTTCGTTCATGACCATCCAGTTTTTCACTTTACTGCCGTATTCAATGGTGCAAAATTCGACATAGCTGCTGAACCAATCCAGAATCGCACGATTTGTCCATCCTCCTTGATCCTGAAGAGATTGCGGTAGATCCCAATGATAGAGCGTGATCCATGGTTCAAGTCCGTGTTTTTTACACGTCTCAATTACGCTATGATAGAACTCAACTCCCTTAGGGTTTATCTTATTTGTTCCGTCCGGAAAAATCCTGGGCCAAGAGAGTGAAAAACGAAATACACCCAGATTAAGGGATGCTGCCATGGCAATGTCATCTTTATAACGATGATAAAAGTCGCAGGCCACATCTGCATTTTGATTGTTATGTACACGACCTCTTTTATGACTGAAGGTGTCCCATATAGAAGGTCCTCTACCATCTGTATCCCATGCTCCTTCAACCTGATAGGCCGCGCAGGCGGACCCCCAAATGAAGTCTTCTCCGAAATCAGCGGCATTCATTTCAGGAAAAGCTCTGCTGTTCCAGAGTGATCTTGCAACAAGACGTTGAGCAAATGTCAGACCTATTCCGGTCACGATGGAAGCTTTGAGCCAATCTCTTCTTTTCATGCGGATCAATGATATGCGACAAGGTAAGAAAAGCAGATACGATCTCTACTTTAAGGAGAGACAAATAGCTTTTGGGCTAAAAATTCAAATAAAAATCTTCAGTAAGCTGTACATACTCCTCGGAATAATCATGCCTGCCCTGAACCTCTATAATCAGCTCTTCTTCTTCGAGTGTTGATTTGAATTTATTAAAATTGATCATTGCTCGTTTCGGCTCTTTTGTTGCTGTTGGTTTCACCCAGCAGATCTTATTGCAGTAGAGTCCTTGTGCCTGTGAAAGCCGAATAAACTTCTCGCTGTGCATTGCAGGAATGATCACTGAAAAGGTGCCGCCTTCTTTCAGAAGATTATTGGCTGCGAAAATTAATTCAGTAAATGCCAATTGATCCGTGTGTCTGGCCAGATCTTTAGTTTCTTCTCCCGAACGTTTAGAGTTCTCAAAGAATGGTGGATTTGAAATAATAAGATTAAAATAATCTTCTGAAGAAAAGTCCTGG
>JAAZYJ010000186.1 GCA_014239715.1 Flavobacteriales bacterium | reverse complement strand
TCGCGGCGTTGGCGGTGCCGGATTCAAAGATCTGGGATACCGGCAGGGAGAGTGGGAAGAACGTGCAAGGTTGAATATGAATTTGAGGCATCGGTCAAAAAAGATCGAGGGACTGTCCGTTGGATTGAATAGTAATGCTCAGGCTTCGCAGGGGACTTTGTTCTTTATCTGGCAAAATGCGGACAGTGTGCTTATTCCACAAGGAGGAACAGACACTGCCACTACCACCTTAAGCGATTACAAGACGTACCGTATTAATGTTGATCCATATCTAACTTACTTTTCCAAAAAAGGCTACAAACACAGCTTGAGATCCCGTTGGTACAATACCACAAACCGGAACAATACAAACCAGGCAGCCACAGCCAACACCTATTACGCAGAGTACCAATTCTCCAAGAGAAATAAAGAAAAAGACTACCACTTTACAACCGGTATTACAACCATGTACACAAACGTAATATCAGAGCTGTACGGCAATCACAATTCAAACAATCTTGCGGCATATGCCCAATTCGACAAGAAATTCTTTAATAAGCTCAACATTTCCGGAGGTATCAGATTTGAATATTTTAGAATTGATACCGCTGAAACAAATTCGAGCTTTACCATCGGTGACAGCAAATTGCCTGTGCAGCCTGTGCTACGGGCAGGTATTGCTTATGAATTAGGGAAATACACGTTCCTCAGAGCCTCTTACGGGCAAGGCTATCGATTTCCTACAATAGCGGAAAAGTACGTTTCCACTTCGGTAAACATTCTGAACATTTTCCCTAATCCACTTGTTGAAGCAGAAACCGGGTGGAGTGCAGAGATCGGCCTGAAACAAGGGTTTAAGATCAACAAATTCAAAGGTTATATCGACGTGGCAGGCTTTGCTAATCAATACGATAACATGATGGAATTCATGTTTGGTTTGTACAGGTATGACGGAACCCCATGGGATAATGCAGTACATGGCTTCCCATCTTTAGCCAACTTTGGTGCGCAATCGCAGAATGTACAATCAGCCCGAATTACCGGATTCGACATACAGGTTATGGGGGCCGGACATCTTACGGATGACATTAAATTCAACATTTTTTCTGGATATACATATATGAATCCGATAACACTGAATACCGACTCATTGTATGTTGATACGTTCAGCAATGATTCTACAGATATGTTGAAATATCGTTTTACGCACCTCGTTAAAATCGACTTCCAGATCGATTACAAGATCTGGAGTGTCGGAATAAGTGCTCGATATAACAGCTTTACCCCGAATATTGACCGAATATTTCAGCAGGAAATCATCCCCGGAGTTGCCATTCTTCCGGGAATGGACACCTATAGATTAACACATAACAGGGGCGATTGGGTGTTTGATTCCAGGGTCGCTTGTCAGATCAAAAAGTACCTGAAAGCGTCCTTCGTGATCAAGAATTTTATGAACAGAGAATACATGAGCAGGCCGGGAGATGTAATGCCTCCCAGAACCTATGCCGTTCAGCTATCATTTAATTTTTGATCTTACAAAAACAGATTCCACCCAGGCATGATCAGACAGGAAACTTCCACCTTTTGGTCGCCAATCGGCGATAGGTCTATAGATCATTTGAGTAATTCGATCCCAATCTGATCCGTTTTTAGAGAAAATAAAATCGATCCTTTTTGCTTCACCCGAGTCAGTTGGACATAGGTCATTATCCCGAAAATTTGATGTGTGTTTTTCTTTTGAATCAGACAAATGGCCCTCCTTACCACGGACGGCGTTTTTTAACAGCTCAAATTCTGTAGAGTCGTCACAGGTATTAAAATCACCCGCCATCCAATAATTCCGTTCACGAAAATCGTCGCAACATTCCGCAAATTTTTGATATTGTTGGTTACGAACCTGCTGTTTTTTGAACTTGTTTCCCGCTTGAAGGTGGGTGTTGACCACAACGATTTCTTCATGCTCTAGCTTGATCTTTGCCAGCTGAATCCCTTTCCTAGCAATAGCGTCGATACCACTTTTATGTTTGAAATAGCATATTGTATCAAAGAGAACGGGGTATTTCGAAAAAAGCATCAGACCGGAACACTGTTTTAATCCAGACCTTCCGGGCGAAACATAATGCGGGTAGGTAAATTTCAAATCATCTATCAATTTAGCCCTGCTTTTCACATGAAAAAGCTCTTGTAAGCAAATGATGTCTGCGTCCATAATTAGTATAGCACTACTGATATGATCCACCCTATCCATTTGCCCATCGGCTAAAATTGCAGGTCGAAGAAAAACATTCCAGGTGGCAATCTTTATCGTGTCCTGAGCAGACAATTGTGCTGCTATAAATAAAAATGAAATAATCAGGCCTGTATACCGCATAGCTGTGAACAAATTTACACCAAAGCCTTTGAATACAGCATCCGAAAATCGTACATTAGCTTAGCTGCTCGTATGGAAAAGATAGCGAAACATATTACTGAGTTATTGTATCATCATGATTGCGTGATACTTCCTGAATTAGGTGGTTTTATCGCCAATTACAGATCCGCTGCTATTGACGCACAGCGCAAGCTAATACACCCACCGAGTAAAAACGTACTTTTCAACAAACACGTTAAGGTAAATGATGGTTTACTAGCCAGCAAACTTGTCAAAGAGGAGTCCATGTCGTATGATAAAGCGATCAAAGAGCTCACTCGATTTGTTAACCGAACAAAAAAGCAGATCAATTCCGGAGAACGCGTTGTCCTGAATAAAGTTGGGGTTTTGTATCTGGACAAAGAAAATAATATTCAGTTTATCCAGGACTCTACCAACTTTTTAACCAGCAGCTTCGGTTTGCCATCGGTAGACCTTATTCCTGTTGAGAAGGAAGTGGTCAAACAGAAGGAGAAGGCAGCGGATGAACCAAAAGTTATCCCAATTGGTTCCACTCGCAATACTGAAAAAAAGCAAGAACCGGCGCCTGTAAAAAAAATACAGCCAAGTGTTCCCAAGTATAAAGCCCCGGCCACAACACAAAAAAAGGAAAAGGAAAAAAGAAGGAGCGCGGCTTTCTGGGCAGCAGCAATTTTTATCCCGCTGGTACTCCTCTATGGTGTATTAGCAAGCTACAACGGGCTTAAAGAAGGCAATGGCTTTAATGCTGCGTCCTTTAATCCTTTGTCCTGGTTCGATGCGAAAGACTCAGTATTTGAAAAAGAACAGGTCAATGCGACACCTGAAGTAGCAGTGCCAGCGATCACAGACCATCAAGGCACGAATTTGAAAGATGAAATCAGATCCGTTCCGGCACAGGTCGAAACTATAGAAGAAACACCTCCTGTAAACGAGGAATTAGACACAGTAGCTA
>JAAZYJ010000381.1 GCA_014239715.1 Flavobacteriales bacterium | reverse complement strand
TTCTTCTGTTGCTTCTTCAGCAGCAGCTTCTTCTGTTGCTTCTTCAGCAGCAGCTTCTTCTGTTGCTTCTTCAGTAGTAGCTTCAGTTGTTTCCTCAGCAGCAGCTTCTTCTGTTGCTTCTTCAGTAGCAGCTTCTTCTGTTGCTTCTTCAGCAGCAGCTTCTTCTGTTGCTTCTTCAGCAGCAGCTTCTTCTGTCGCTTCTTCAGTAGTAGCTTCAGTTGTTTCTTCAGCAGCCGCCTCTTCAGCAAGTGCTGAATTTTTAGCAGCTATTTCTTTTGCCTTGGCTTCATTTTGTGCCTTTTCTGTAGCCAATTGCTCATCCTTCTTAGATTGAATTCCTTTTGCAATACTATCCGCATTCTTAGTAATTTTTGCGGTCTTTTCAGCTAGCCAACCCTCAAACTTCTTTTCCGCTTCTTTTTCATCAAAGGCACCTTTTCTTACTCCGTTTAGCAAGTGATTTTTATATAATGCGCCTTTGTAGGACAGAATTGCCCTTGCTGTATCCGTTGGTACTGCTCCGTTCTGCAACCAATTGACGGCTCTGTCAATCTGCAGATCTATCTTAGCTGGATTTGTGTTTGGGTTGTACGTTCCGATCTTTTCAATGTATCGGCCATCTCTTTTCGCTCTTGCGTCTGCCGCTACGATGTGGTAAAATGGTTTTCCTTTTTTACCGTGTCTTTGCAATCTTATTTTAACTGCCATTATTAATAATTTTATAAGGGTCCTAAACCCGGTTAATTAATTTGTTCTATCCTTCCGTATAATCTAGTACTAAGCATTGGAAGGCGGCAAATTTAGGTGATTTCTCAAGAAAACAAAAAGATTCCTGATATTTTATTGTTTCGCCAATGTTGTAATGGTATCATAGCCCATGGCGGCCATTGTCATTTATTTGAAATGATCGGTGTCGTCTTTTTAAAGTTGGATTCAATACTGTTCTTTGTCGTTTGGAAAATCTCCTGATCTGACATCTTCAATGTATGCGCCAACCGCCCCGAAAATTTCCTGATAAAGGTTGTGGTACTTTCTTAAAAAACGGGGATTAAAATCATTATTGATACCTAGCATATCGTGGCTTACGAGAACTTGCCCGTCACAACCTGCTCCGGCACCGATGCCGATTACCGGAATTGACAATTCCTTTGAGACCTTCGTTGCAAGATCAGCGGGAATTTTCTCCAGAATTATCCCAAAGCATCCCGATGCTTCTAATAATTTTGCGTCAGCCATCAGCTTCTCTGCTTCCTCGTTTTCTTTGGCCCTTACTACGTAGGTGCCAAATTTATATATCGATTGAGGAGTAAGCCCAAGGTGCCCCATTACGGGAATTCCCGCGGATAATATTCGTTCAATTGATTCAATTATTTCTGAGCCGCCTTCTAATTTCACTCCGTGTGCACCAGATTCTTTCATTATTCTGATAGCGGAATTCAGTGCTTCGATAGAATTCCCTTGATACGTCCCAAAAGGGAGGTCAACGATAACAAGTGCTCTTGTGACTGCTCTAACTACGGCCGAGGCATGGTAGATCATCTCGTTCAGCGTTATTGGCAAAGTAGTTTCGTGCCCTGCCATTACATTTGATGCAGAATCACCAACCAGAATTATGTCCATCCCTGCTTGATCGATAATCTTGGCCATGGAGTAATCATATGCAGTGAGCATTGAGATCTTTTCATCCCTCGATTTCATTTCATGAAGAACGTGGGTTGTAATTCGCTTAACTTCCTTATATCTCGACATTGAATGAGTTATCTTTACAGCACCGATTTTTACAAGTTGCTGTTATTTTCAACGCAAATTTACAAAAAGAACATGGCAATTGCACAAAGGTACAGTGGTCCTTAAAGAAATAGGGTTATAAACCTTTAACACCCCGTTTTCGACCTTTTGTATAACTGTGATGTGTAAATAAAGTAAGATAATTACATTTGTATGTAATTAGCGAAAGGAACCAATGAAGAATAGGGTATATATGAATGTGCAGATTAGAGTGTTATTTATAGCGATCGGCCTAACCTTGGTTTTTGCTGCCTGTTCAACAGATTTCGAACTAAACGTTCCGGTTGAAACCACGGTTGTTTATGGTGTTTTAGACCAGACTGAGGATACGCAGTGGGTTAAAGTGAACAAATCGTTTCTGGGTAACGGCAATAACTATGATTATGCAGCGATTAACGATTGTACAATTTACGACAATGTTACTGTAACGGTTGAAGAAAACTCGAGCGGAATGATCTGGGCCTTAAATGAAATGTATGTCCCGGTTGATCCTGCTAGTGGTATTTTCTATACTGACTCTCAAAAGGTTTATTACTTCGTCCCTTCAGCGTTAGATCCAAGTTCCACGTATACGTTAAAGGCAGAATTCGATGATAATCGCCCCGCTGTCAGTTCAACCACCTCTTTGATCGGCAATTTTGATTTTGCCACTCTTTTCAAATACCAGCTTATTTCAGGAGTTGAATTTGAGAATGGAACCGGTTTAGCAAACTCTAATTATGTTGACAATTTTAAAATACAATGGGGCTTGGGCAGTGAAGCCAAACGGTACGATCTGAACCTTCGTTTTCATTATACTGAACATTTTATAAGTGGTGGAAGTGAAGACAAGTTTATTAATTGGTATCAGGGTGCGCAATTAGCGGCTACCGCAGATGGTATTGGTCAGCTGGAAAAAGTGGTCAACGGCGAAGTATTCTATGATTATCTTCAAACCCATCCTGATCTGGTTGATGTATCCAATGTTTCAAAAAGAGTAGCGCGTAATGTTGAATTCATTCTGACTGCGGCCCATGATGAGTTAAGCACATTTATTGAGATCAATCAGCCGGTGTCAGGTATAGTTACAGAGCGTCCAACATACACTAATGTGAGTAACGGGATAGGCATCTTTTCAGCACGATCGAAAGTGATCCTGGACAGGCCTTCCTTACTTCATCCAAAGTTTACGTTCAAAAAGAATTCGGTAGAAGAGCTTTCGCTTGGTCAATATACCAACGATCTGAAGTTTTGTTCGGATTCTTTGGCCTATACCAGTGAGATGTTTTATTGTCCATAGATGGTCATAAACTACTTTACAACAGCTACTATTTGGTTCAATGCCACAATGTGCAAATTAATTTTTCTGCTTTAGCTCGATCAGGTGGTTCTCCAGTTTGATGTTACCTAAATAGGTCACTGACAACAGTT
>JAAZYJ010000380.1 GCA_014239715.1 Flavobacteriales bacterium | reverse complement strand
TTGATCCATCATTGACGACCAGCACAGTCAGTCCTTGCTCAAGCACACTTTCAAGAACCCCTCTCAATTTTGGAGCATTGTTATAGGTTGGTATTATAATGCAGGTTTTCAACTACTTAAAGGTGGCCTGATACTTCACAAAGGTCTGATTGGAATCAGAAATATCCCCTGACACCCGTAATTCTTCATCTGACTCAACCACCTTTAAGGTGGCAATTACCTCAGGAACTTCATTAGGGTTGTGAATTGCTGTGAATTTACATTTCCGTATTTCCTTGATTCGCCTTCCTTCAAACTGAGCTGCTACCAAATCGTTCAATGCTTGTATCAAACAAACACCTGGAGTAATGGGGTTATCGGGAAAATGGCCAGAATACAGCTCGTGACTGGGGTCAAACGCCAGCTCAGCTTCGATCCCGGATTCGGTTTTCCTAATTTCTTTGCTCGAATAGAACGATCTTGCAGTTTTCATTTCAATTCAAATAACTCAGCGTCCAATTTACTGTTTCTGATCAAATTACTAAAACTATAGTGTGTGCTATCTCCATTTGGTTGCAATAGCACAAAATCCGACACGTCATGATTCGAATCGAAATGCACCTGAATTTCCTTCACATATTTTTTTAGCTGAGTTGGTTTTGGTGTCAATTTTACTGTAACAAGCGAGCCCTCCACTACGAATTTCTTAACGAAATCGTCATTCCTAAGTGTCTCTCCGTTCAAACTACTAACAATAAAATCTTTCAGTTTACTCATACCCTTACCCCGTTTTTGCGCTGGCTTGTCACCATCTTTAACCACAACATTGGGGCCGTTTACAACCATCAGCCAAGGACGATCTCCATTCAGTACATAACACAATTTGTCCGGGCTCTGAAAATGAATTTTCCCATCATGTTCCACCTTATTCGTCAAAGCCGAAAACGACCTGACCAATCTGAAATCAATAACCTGAGTAGTGGTAGAGGCTCTTCTTGAATCGATCAATTTCATGACAGAATCAGCTTGCTTGTTGCTCAGAACCTGCCCGCAAGCAATTTCGCTGCACAAGGCAAACAACACTATTATTATAAGAGCTCTATACATAACCTATAACTTCATTTTGCAAAGAGACAATTTCTATGCCTAACTCTTTCGTTGTGGCAATTAGTTTTTTAAGTGGTTCCAAGCTTTTTCTATTTGTATCATGGAATAGCACGATGGATCCACTCAGCTCTTTCTTGAAAATATTGTCTTCTATTTTTCTGGGATCTAGCTCTACACCATCATTTGTTCTTATTGTCCAACCAACGGAATATAACCCTAACCTTTTTACTGCACTGGCTAACCTTGGTGTCGTAACACCAAAAGGGGGTCTGAACAACTGAGGCTTAAGTCCCGTTACCTGCTCGATTGCCGCCGAACAAACTACCAGATCATTTTCTATAATTTTAGAGGACTTAACAGCATACAGATAATCATGTCTGTAAGAATGACTGCCAATTGCATGTCCATCAGCAACAATGCGCTTGACGATTTCTTCATTGCCCTGAATCTTTTTCCCAATTAAAAAAAAAGTAGCGCTAACATTGTGCTTTTGCAATACATCAAGAAATTCATTCGTGACGTCCGATGGTCCATCGTCAAAAGTAATCGCCAGCTTTCCTTTGTCTACCTGTGAAATTGATTTTAAAAACACATTGGATCTAATATTCGAGCTTGCCCAAGAAAGGAACCCAGTATAAGCGACAAGCAACATAATCGAGACAATTCCGCTGTAATATTGATCGTATAAAAAGCAAGCAACAGTGATGCACACCAACCCAATCAAGACAAGAATATACAGCGCATTACGCATCACTTAGCAAAGTTAGCCCAATTTGTCTTTCTTCGTGATGGTTGATAACCAAAACCATCTTGTCACCAGATCTAATTCTTTGAACTGCATACTCCATTCCGAAAGTAGAATTCGTAAAATAGGAACCACAATAATTTGGATAATATTGCTTTTCTATACCCTGAAGATCAGGGAAAGGTAGATTACTATTGGTCAAGACAAGGTCTAAAGAGTCAGCTTTAAAATCATTTTTTTCCAGGAACAAGCTCACGTGTTCATGCGCTGATACTTGTTCGGAAATTATAAACGAATTTACATCGACGATCCTGACAGAATCTTCCGTCTTCTGAGTAGACATTCCAAGAAAGGTACATCCCGAACCTAAATTTAAACTTTCAAAATCAGCAAATTGAATTCTGAGGTTTTCCAACCAGTCGATTTGTTCATCAACACCTCCAACCAATACCCATTCGTTTTGGCCAATATCTTCCATAAATGCATCCAGCAAAGCATTTTCAAAACATGCACCTGTATTGGCATGGGTAATATTGTAGGCATGACTTTGTAGTAGTAACCCAAGCTGACCCGCAATCGTATTGTGCGTAGAATGAATAAAGGCTGTTGGCGATGCCACCTCATGCTGTGAAAATTCAACCAAAAACTTTCTGGTGTCATCCAGACACCCCAAACCCGTTGCCACGACAATGCCTTTCAATTCAAGATCTTTCATGTCTGAAACGCAACAATTGGCACAGGTCAGTGTCATCCGCATAAGTTTACTCATTCTTCTGAGTTTCTTAGGGTCAATGTATTGTTTGAAGTCAGGCAAAGTCAACTTACCAACCTCATCGGTAAGATTGTCCAGCCAGCTTTGGCATTCAGGATCAGGATTCTGAACATTGATCCCAGAAAATGTATTTATAAACTTTGCATTCAGCACTCGCTTACAATTAAGGTTGTTTGATTTCCCCCGAATCCAAAAGAGTTTGTAAGTACGTTGGAAATATTTTTACTAATCAGCTTTTTGAGAGCAGGACATTCTTTATTCATGTCATCTTCAATATTTAATGATGGAAATGCACAATTATTATTAATTGCGAGCAAGGAATATACCGCTTCAATTGCTCCTGAAGCACCTAGCGTATGTCCTGTGAAAGACTTTGTAGAAGAATAATCAGGCACTTTTTCTGTGAATAAGGATTGTATTGCCCGCAGTTCTACCTCATCATTATTTTCCGTTGCCGTTCCATGGGTATTAATATAGTCTATATCTCTCGCCTCCAGCTTTGACTGATGAAGTGCCTGACGCATCGCTAAAACAGCACCCAGTCCATTTGGGCTAAGCGAAGTTTGATGAAAAGAATCATTGGCGATACCATATCCAGATATTTTACCCAGAGGCGTATTCCCAGATTCTTTCAGGCTTTTTTCGTTTTCAAGAAGCACATAACCGGCACCTTCTCCTAAATTCAACCCTGCCCTATTTGAATCAAAGGGTCTGCATCTTTTTTCATCAAAGATCATCAACGATGAAAATCCTTGTATCGTAAAATTTGAAAGGCCGTCGGTTCCTCCCGCTATTGCTCTATCGAGTCTGCCATTTTTGATCAGCTTTACCGCTTGCAAGATCGAATTTGCTCCCGAGCTGCAGGCAGTTGAAATCGTATTAGCATAATCACATCTTGGAATTATATTAGAAATTAAACCGGTTGAATGTCCGCATGGATGAGACAAAAGAGACCTGATGTCACCGCCTTGTCCGTTGATCAGTTTTATAACATTTTTTTCGGTACGGTCCATGCCCCCAACACTGTTGCCGCTTATGACTCCTGTCCGGCATGTGCTGCTTGGATCATTATTTCCCCAAGCCTCTTTGGCGGCAGTCAAACCGAGTAAAGCAGTCCTGCTGTGCCCGTCGATTAAATCATGTGTGTCTGACAATTCTTCCGAAGTAAGCTTAACCACTCCAAGATACTTTTCAGGGTAATCTGAATACGACCCAAGACCGATTCCTGTCTGTCCATTCAACAAACTTTGCAGATTTTCCTCTGTGTTCTTTCCTAAAGCACTAACTACTCCTCTGCCGGTAATGAATATTTCCACTTATTTATTCGTATCAATATAATTCGCCATTGTATCAACTGAATACAGGATCTCCTTACCCATAGATGGGTCGGATATTTTAACGTTGTATTCACGTTCTATCATAACGATCAATTCAAGTGCATCTATCGAGTCCAATCCAAGCCCATCTCCAAATAGCGGTGCCTCATCCTGAATTTCTTCCTGTTTCACATCTTCAAGATTCAAATAGTTAATTATACGGTTCTTAAGAAGGCTTTTTTCTTCACTACTCATTTTAACAAATTTTTAGTATGTTTTGTTCTGTGTTCAACAGATTAATTCCAGTTTCTTTATTGGATATCAAAAATATACAATTTCCTTCATTCTCCGTTGGTTCAGCCCAACCAATGACAATTGCCTTGCATTTGCCTTGAGATAAAAACAAGTCAGCTATCTCACAAATGCGTTTGGCGGAAAATTCGTCTTCTATCAAAAATAGTCCTTCCCCGGTAATTTTCCATTTTATACAAACCTCTCCCATTCCAACATTGGGTAAAGTATAGACAAAATTGGAGGGGCTCGCTTTTTCAAAGCCCTCCATGATCAGATTGCTATGAATAGAGTCTGATGGAAAGCTGCCTGTGGCATTGAGCATAACAAAGGCCAGGTCGCTGCCTTCAATATCGTTGCAAATTTTGGTCCGTGCACAAATCAGGTCACCAAGGATAAAAACGAGCTTGGCCATTCCATCCATCCTGTAATATTTCGGATAGTCTTTGATCTGGCTATCGTATATAGAATCCAGCTTGTCAATAAGTCCTTCCTCATGAAGATCCAATTCTTTGGCCCCGTTGCAATAGAGCCCATCCTTAGCGATACTAAGTGAATAATTTATATAGCTCTCACTCATAGTTTTCTGAACATTCCGGCTGCATTTCCCCCTCCAAACCCCGAACACGTCTTTAAAAAAGATGTAGTTTCTACATTCCTGCAGCCCTCTTGTACATTGATCTTCTTATCGGTTCCTGCATGTTTAAACCCCAGCGTGCCTGGAATCACATTATTTCTCAATCCTTGCATTGAAATTATAGTCTCTATTGTTCCAGCAGCTCCCAACGTATGCCCAAAGTATGGTTTTAAGCTATTAATTGGTATGGAATTTAGCTCCAAACCGTAAAATGCCTCTGCTTCCATTCCATCGTTGTAATTGGTTCCGGTGCCATGGGCACTTATAAAACCCGGGGTTATACCTGAAGACGAAAGTGCCCTATTCACAGCTTTTTTAAGCCCTTCCCCTGTTCTGCTGGGCCCTGAAATGTGATTGGCGTCATTGTTAGAGAATCCACCTAGAAATTCGATCGGAGTTTCCTTGAATATACTTTCGTCACTTGAAAGCACACATGTACCAACTCCTTCACCCAGGTTGAGGCCCTTCCTTCGCTGATCAAATGGTTTACAACGCTCATCATCCAACGCGTAGAGAGATCTGAAACCGGCAATAACAAAGTCTGAGATCAGATCTATTCCCGCAACTACAACAGTATTTGTCTTTTCTGCTTTTATCAGATCGTAAGCCAGATTAATTGCCAGTAATCCTGAAATACATGCGTTGGAAACACAGAGGTATTCGGACTCGTCGCCGAGTACAGCTTTCACCGAATGGCTCAGACCAAATTTTTCGACCGGTTTATTTACATTATCTATTTCACCTTTAGCCGAGCTCACTATGTATGTTATCTTTCCACTTTCATTTATCATTTTCAAACTATCCGTAATCGATGATTTGAGTAAATGTTGCCAGAACGAGCCTGTAAAAGAATATTCTTCTTTGTTTATTCTGGCAAGAGCGTATTTTTGGCCATCTATCCGATGTTCCTTTACTCCGGATCTATTATTGATTACGTTATTGAAGCACTCTTCGGCCGTATTTCCAAGAGGTGAGATAATATTTTCAGCTCCTACATATACTTTCATTCGGCATTGATTTTTGAGAGCCAATCCCGATAAAATTCAGGAACTACCAGATGCAGTTCTCTAGTGTCCGCTTTCATAAATACCTGCACAGTCTTTCCTGTTGCTGCCAGCATATCCATTGTAACATTGAAGATACTATATTCAAAAACGATCTTAGCCGCATCCCCCAGTATTATGCTGGTGGTAATCTCAATTTCATCTCCGTATCGGACCACTCCTTTATGATCAATCTCAGATCTGACAATCGGAATGAAGTATCCTTTTTCATAAAACTCCAAATAGCTCATCCCATAAGCCCGTCCAAATGCTTCACGACCATCTTCGAAATAGCGTAAATACGTGCCGTGCCAAACAACACCCATAGGGTCTGCCTCACTGAACTTAGTGAATTGCTTAATTTTTATTGACTTATTGATCTTGTAAAACTAATTTAAGTGTCCCTTCCGCCAGGTTTTTTCCATTCACCGAAATTACTCCTCCCACAACCAAAACATTGAATACTTCATTTTTAACTTCTACCGAGATATCCAACAAATCGTTTACCCTTGCTGTTCCGTAAACACAAAACCCTTTGACCTCACCGATAAAACCAATCTTCGGAGTTTCATCTTCATTGAAAAAGGTTATTCCTGCAGCCAGGGACTGGGCAAGCACTTCCACGTATCCGGCTTTCAACAGCTCCCCTTCTTCAACAAAAACGTGATCTTCGCGCACCATAAACGACGACTTCCACTTCGTGCCTTCGAAATCAAACACCTGATCCACAAAGACAAACGGTTCCTTTTGAGGAATCAGATCATGAACTGGTATTTTTTTCGAAATAGTCATAATAATTGAACCATTGTTCCGGGTATTCTTTCACTAAGGATTCGAGAGTTGAAATATACAAATCACTTATCTCTTCAACAGATGAATCGTAAATTATTTTGGAAGCAGATAATGCATAATGGCGTTTTGATGTTTTCATTGCATATACTATGCATACCGGAACATTCAACCTAGCTCCGATTTCGAATGGGCCTGAACCAAAATTCGTTTTTTTTCCAAAAAATTCTTTTTCGATCGTTTTTGATCCATCGAGATATCGATCTCCGTGCAAGCAGATCAGTTCATTTTTTGAAATCGCCTCCCTTAGCTTAACCAAATAGGAAAAATCATCCGTGATAGGAATAACTTTGAACAGGTCCCCATTTGTTTGGTTAGCTAAAAATTCTTTGATCTGTTTATGCTCAGCATCGAGCATCAAGATGTTAATGTTGGCGTTTATGCCTCTTTTTTTCAGTAAGTTTCCTGCAATTTCCCAATTTCCGAGGTGAGCACTCAGCAGCAACCCACCTTTGCCTGTTTTACTTATGTCCAACAGGTTTTGTTCTCCATCCATTGAGAAGGTGTAATACTTATCTTTTCCAATCAAAAATGCGATACGATCTATAAGGCACTGTCCCAAAAGTTTAAAGTTCCTTTTTACAACTTTTTTAGTTGTTTTTGAATCCAGGCCGACCGTTTGATAGAAATTGACCAGGTTGGCCTTTTTATCTTTTTCGAACCAATAGTAGAAAGGATACACGATTCCTAATAGTGTATAGGCCGCGCTCACTCCGAACCACTTTAGCGTATAAACAAAAAATGAATAACCAATTACGCCTCCACGACTTTTACCGGTCCATTTGCTCATTTACTACACCTTAGCCTCTACGTAGTCGTAGAAGTCAGAGAATGTTTTGATCTCCCCAAAATCATTTTGTTGCACTTTGAAGCCAAAGTTCTCTTCAATGATCACAACCAGATCAACATAATCCAAACTATCTAGGTCCAATGTTTCCTGGAGGTCCGCATCATCTACAATTACTTCTTCAGAGACTTCAAATTCTTCTGATAAAATCTCCTTCGTTTTTGACACTATTTCTGCTCTAGTCATATGCTGTTAAAATTACTGAAGAATTTGTTCCTCCAAAACCAAATGAATTCGATAGGATGGTTCGCAAAGCTCTCTCTTCCGTGTCTGCAAAAATATTTATTTTCTTTGAAAATTCATCAGGATTCTCAAAATTGATATTTGGCGCTATAAATCCGTGCTTCATCATGATCATTGAATAGACCAATTCACTAGCTCCCGCCATCCAACATTCGTGACCTGTCATTGATTTTGTTGAGGTCACAGGTGTCTGTCCTCCAAACACTTTGTGGATCGCTTGTGCTTCAAATGTATCCCCAACGGGAGTTGAAGTAGCATGTGCGTTGATATAATCTATATCTTTTGGAGACATTCCGGCTTGCTTCAAGGCCATTTCCAACGACCTCACCTGTCCATCCAGATTAGGATTTGAAATGTGTTCGCCATTTGAAGAAAACCCATATCCAACCACCTCAGCAAGAATATCTGCGCCTCTTTTTTCAGCTGATTCCAATGATTCAAGAATGAGTGTTGCCGCTCCCCCTCCCGGCACCAGTCCATCCCTATCTTTATCAAAAGGTTTGGAGGCCTTTGTTGGGTTGGCTTCGTTCGTTGAGAATGCACTGATCCCATCAAAGCTTGCCATGGCATTCGGGTTAATTTCCTGCGCTCCACCACACATCACCATATTCTGGTATCCGTTTCTAATCAAAATATATCCCATACCCACCGAATGTGAACCCGAAGCACAGGCTGCGCTTAGAGTCATATTGATACCTCTGAGCTTGAATATTGTTGAAAGGTTCATGGTAACGGTACAATTCATCGCCTGAAAAATAGACCCTGACCCCAACAAAGTGGTATCTCCTTTGGCCCTTACACCATCAACACTTTCTATAACAGCTTTAGATGAGCTGTCATTTCCGAAAATAATTCCCATCTCATTTTGAGACAGAAAATCCAAATCTATATTTGCCTGAGCCAGAGCTTCATTAGAAGAAACGAAAGCATAATTGCATTGTTCAGCCATACTTTTACGCTGTCTTCTGTCCAGCAGACCTTTCAGATCAGGTTGCTTAACCATACCGGTAAGCGCAGAACGAAAGCCAATATCCTTTCGAGGTGCATCGAATACAATTCCACTCTTCCCCTGGAACAGCGAATCTTTTACTTCTGCTTTATTTGTTCCCAAACTAGAATATATCCCGATACCGGTAATTACAACTCTCTTCATTTATGAATGAATTCCCCCATTAATATTCAATACTTCCCCGGTAATGTAG